>DAIDJA010000048.1 GCA_027451605.1 Acidimicrobiales bacterium | reverse complement strand
AAAGACGCAATGGGAGGTCTACTGAGCGGACCGGAACCCGATGTCTCCGAAGAATGCCTCTTTTTGAATGTTCATACTCCCGCAGTCGATGACTTGAGGCGTCCTGTAATGGTATGGATACACGGTGGGGCATTTATCGGTGGGTCCGGGTCAACCCCGTGGTACAACGGGACAAGTTTTGCTAAAAATCACGGAGTGGTCTTGGTTACGATTAACTATAGGCTCGGTGCTTTGGGATTCTTAGACGTATCGGGATATTTCGGTGACAGATATCAGTCATCCGGACTGACGGGAATTTTGGATCAGGTGGCTGCACTTAAATGGGTGAATGAAAATATTGCCGCGTTCGGCGGAGATCCGGAAAACGTTACTGTCTTCGGAGAATCCGCAGGCGCCATGAGCGTTGGAACCTTGTTGGGAATTAAAGAAGCGAGAACCTATTTTAAAAGAGCAATTCTACAAAGTGGTGCTTCAAGAAACTGTATAACAAGAAACGAGTCACAAAAAGTTGCCGATACGTTTTTGAAAATCCTCGGCTTTGACAGTCCTGAAATGCTGTTGACTTCAGAAGCGAACCTACTGTTGGAGAAGCAGGCTCAGGTTACCATTGAGTTATTGGGTAATAAGTCTTATGACAAAAAAGACATCGTAAATATAGTTGCGTTACCGTTTCAGCCGGCTGTGGATAATAAGTATCTCATGAAATCTCCCATTGAGGCAATAGTCGAAGGTGAAGCTAAAGATATTTCCATTATTGTTGGGACAAACAGTGATGAGTGGAAGTTATTTTCTCTGATGGAAAAAGGTCCGGAGACTTTTGATGAGATTGAGAAAAGAATTTCCTTTATGATCAAAAGAGATTCACTAAAAGATGATTTATTAAGTCACTACCGTAAAAATAATCAAGATATTACACCGGGGGAGCTATGGAATCTCTTAATGACCGATTTCATCTTTAGGGTTCCTGCGGTAAAATTGCTAAATGCACAGACCAAATACCAGGAAAACTGCTATCAGTATCTGTTTTCATGGCAATCGAAGGCTTTCGGTGGAGTTCTGGGGGCATGTCATGCCCTTGAAATTCCCTTTGTATTCAATAGCTTAGATGCCGCAGGGGTAAATTTCGTTACCGGCGACGGACCGCCTGCAAAATTGGGCGATATTATGAATGAAATGTGGGCCAATTTTGCCAAATCCGGCGACCCGAATAATGAAAACGGCGGTATTGCATGGCCAAAGTATGACTCAGATGATCCTCATCTGCTTAACTTTAATATTGATCTAAAGATAGAGAAAACCGATCCGATCGCATTTTGAAAATATGAACTTTCTTTAAGCGGGAATTGTAATAAGCTAGTTTTATTAAATTCTGTTTGACCCAAATTCTTCGGGTAATTTGAACATGTCGCCTAGAGATCAATGTTGTGATTTCAGGCACAAGTATTATCTTATGGTCGGATAACATAATAGTTGGGATTAACCGTGCAAAAAAGTAGTAATTATGCAAAAAAGTAGTTTTAAGAAAAAGTATGTCATTGCGGTAGCGTCTGTAATAATAGCCTTATTGGTGTCTTCGTGCAATTTGTCTCCTGCAATTGCAACTATTGCAAATTCCGGCAGAACTACCACAATATCGCAAAGCGAGTTCAGTACTTTTATAAATGACTATAAGACACTATTGAACAGAGAAGTCGTTATTCTTTCGGACAAGTCTCTAAAGACAAAAGTTACCGCCACTAATGTAGTCAATCTCGACAGTCAGAATGGGATGGGATGCATCTTGCCTAATTCTTCTATAAACCTGTCCGATGCAGCGATAGCAGGTTCCGGGAAGGGCACTTTCAGCAGCAATTTTATTTCTTGCGCATTAACTCAAATGATTGATGCAAGTTTTCTGACCGAAAAGCTTAGTCAGCTTAATGTCTCTTTGACTAAATCACAGATTTCGGCCGCTGAAACAGCAATAGAGGCTCAATTTAATTCCGCATTAGGTGTTTCCGGAGTATTCAGCGGTCTTTCTTCATACTTCAAACAAGAAATCGCAGAATATGAAGCTTCACAGCAACAGATATTTAGCGCGGTACAAGCCGGACTTAGTTATTTCAGTCCGCAGCAGCTTTTAAGCAAGTTTTCATTGGAGCTGTCCAACTTTTGCGTAAATGCCTTTAATGTACAGAGTGCAACCGAAGCTACTGACGTCGTTGCGTTGATTAACCAAGGAAAGAGTATGTCATCTTTGGCAAAACAGCTGGGACAGCCCACAAGTAGCGGATCACCCTTACAAAGCCTAGGATGCGGTTCAATGGTAAATGAATCTCAACTGGCATACCAAGTGTTTCAGTTACCCAGGATATATAAAGGCGAAGCCTTTGTGATACCTACTCAGAACTCGTACGGTAGCCCTTTGTATTTGGTCGCTTCGATTACTTCAATAACTCCGGAAAAATACAGCTCAAACCTGGATTCTAATCTAAAATCCATTTCCTCTTATATTGTACAGAAACAGGCGCAGACTAGTTTATTTGAGATCGAGCATTATTCAACTATTTCAGTCGATCCGAAGTACGGTTCTTGGGTTTCTTTAGGGGGAGCTTCCTTTGGGGTCTGTCCCGTAAACGCAGCTGCCATACCTTTTGCGCTAAACCAAACAGCTCTTTCTCCGGCCAATGACGGATCATTTGTCGCTCCGACCAACTGTTGATAATTTTAAGTAGCATAAACAAATTACATCCTTAAGTGACCGTGCCGAAATTGTCTAAAGTAGCTGTCGGTTTTAACTGGTTTATGAATATTACGACAGTTAGGCGACGCTCATATTGTAATACAGTGGTTTGTATAGCAAGTTGTGGTAACTTCTGACTCATTGTATTATTTTTGTAAATGAAATATCTCCAAATAAGAATTTGTAAAATAACTTTCAGCGAGATTGATTGATATACCGGCTCACCTTTATTTAATTTAATCACTATCGGGAATCCAATTTAAAAATCATAGGATCAAAACAGGCGTGGACTCAAATAAAGAAAATAAAGTAAAACCACAGGTACTCGTAGTCGGCTTGGGCCCCGGTGACGAGAGACTATTGACATCATATGCAAAAACGGTATTGGATCAGGCGACTACAGACGGAGTATTGCTACTTAGAACCTCTAAACATCCCGATTGCGATAAATATCTGGAGCGGGGGGCGATATCTTTGGATTACATTTATGAAGGCAATTCAGACCGCCAAGTTGTATATCGGAAAATCTCGGACTTCGTTGTCGATTTTGCAATTAGTAAATCTGGGGTCGTATATGCCGTACCCGGCTCGCCGGTAGTCGGTGAAGACAGTGTTGCAAATTTGTTGAAACGGCAAAGTGAAGTAGACATTGAGCTGATCGGATCAATATCATTTTTGGATTTGGTATTTACGAAATTGAAGTTTGATCCTATCTCTAATTCGTTATCCATTGTAGACGGCGAACAGTTCACAAAATTTGGCATGGATAGAAGCGGTCCTATTCTTATCACTCAAACATATAGCAAAGAAATTATGTCAAAAATTAAGTTGGCAATAAGCGATGCTTATGATCTCTTAGGGATAGACGAGCTATATGTAACAGTTCTGCATCATTTGGGATTGGATGATGAAGCGATATTTGATGTATCTATTGACTCATTGGATACCGAGTATCTGGTTGATGATAAAGGTAAATTTAAAATATCGACTGATCACCTTACAACTCTTTTCATGAACTTACCTGCAAGCCCCGGTAAGTTGTTGGCTGATCTCAAAGAAACCGTAGATGAGCTGCGGCAAAAATGCCCATGGGATAAAAGGCAAACATACGAGTCGCTTACTAAAAATATCGTCGAAGAATGTTATGAGTTGGTAGATGCCGCCCGTGACATAGAGACGACTCAAGATTATAATAATTTAATTGAAGAGCTCGGGGATCTTCTATTTTTCGTATTGATTTACGGACAAATAGGACAGGAAGAGGGGACTTTTAATTTCAATGATATTTTGAGCGAACTTAATAATAAATTAATTTTGAGACACCCTCATATCTTTGAAGAACCAAAAGACGTTGAATTAAACCAGTTTCTCAATAATTGGGAGACGGAAAAGACAAAGGAAAAAAATCGACAGTCGGTATTTGACGGGATTCCAAATTCGTTACCTTCACTTACGTTGTTGACCAAGGTTTTAAAGAAGGCATCGGCCACCGGAATTGATCATTCCGTATTAACAGAAATTTCGGACCTGGATGAGACCCAAAAAATTATAATGAGTTTGGTTAAAAGTAATGATGATTTGGAGTCCGTTGTCAGAGAATTGGCCAGAAAATTAATGGAGCGCGCAATTAATTTGGAAAAAAAATAACTGCACATAGTTTACGTTCGATTTAATCTCAGCATTAATTTAAGTGCAGTGGTGGTTTAAATGAAATTATGTATTAGATTTTGTGATTTTAATTTCTAAATTGATAAAATCGATATCTCAAATTGCGGTTTAGTGAAGTTTCATAAATGAAATTTGACCTTTCAATGTAATTGATATGTTCAAATAAAACAGCCTCTGTGGGCGAATTTCCCATTTTTCTTCATTACTTGGAGTCACTTTAAATCCATTGCCTCAAATAATTCGCCTGGAAATTGCCCAGTTCTCCGGGGAGCCGGTTGTAAAAGATCCCAATTTGTCAGTTTGGACCTCCGAATAGCCATTTTTCCCATTTGGTGGTAGAAAATGGGGAATGAGTTGCACAATGTGGGGAAATGTGGTAAAACTTATATAGGGCATTTTTTGGATGCCGATGTTTGTAATTATTTGGTGAATATGTTCATATTCAAATTTTATACCCAAATATTCAAATTATCTAAAGCTCGAGAGAATATTAAAAGTTGAATTCGTGAAGACATTTTCAGGTGAATACGAAAGAACCGTAGACAACAAGGGGAGAGTGGTGCTGCCGCCTCCCATTCGTGACCTCATTGGTAAAAACGGCTTCGTGTCCCAAGGCGAAGATGGTTGTTTGGCACTGTGGACACAGGAAGAGTTTGAATCTCAGGCACAAAAGAGACTGGATCAAGAATCTGACGGGAACAAAGATGCCCGGCTAAAAAACCGATTTTGGGCTGCTAGCGCTTTCCCGATTGAAATCGACTCGCAAGGCAGAATACAACTTCAATCCAGGCACAGGACTTTTGCCGAAATTGAATTGGGACAGGAGATTGTTGTGTTGGGTGCCATGAATAGAGCTGAAATTTGGAACTCAATTAGGTTACAGGATCTTAGGAATTCGTTGGATGATGATTAGTGAAACAGATCGAAACATACATAGCCCCTTAGCATATTCGATGGAAGTATCCTCTCCCGCCCGCTTCCATCAACTTATCTTAAGGCTATCTGATGGTCCTAAAGCTAAGGGGCTATGTATGGTTCGAAAAAATAAGCAAGAATCACCTTTCATACGGGCCTCATCCAATGAAATACATAAGCCGGTTATGGCAGGTGAAATTGCCGATATAGCAAAAAAATATTTAAGCGGCGACACTTCAAAAGTTTATGTTGACGGAACACTTGGATTGGGCGGTCATGCCGGAATTATTTTATCCGAACTGCCCAATATATTTTTGATAGGACTCGACAGAGATAAGTCAAGCATTGATTTAGCCAGTAAAAATTTAGCAAAACTCGGACTTGATAAGAGATACAGCCTACATAATGACTCATTTGATAATTTCTACGAATATTTTGAAGGAGGCGGATATCAAAGTTTTGACTTTATGCTTCTGGATCTTGGGTTTTCGTCGTTTCAGATAGAAGATCCTTATAGAGGATTCTCATATCGGCTCGATTCAAAGCTCGATATGAGAATGAATCCCAATCAGAAACTTTCCGCATACGAAGTGATTAACGAATTTTCCGAGCATGATTTGTCAATGATTCTTAAAAAATTCGGCGATGAAAAGTTTCACTATAGAATTGCCAAAGCAATTTGTGACAGGCGTCCGATATCGTCAACCTTTGAATTAAATGAAATTATAAAGTACGCAATTCCCGCAGCAACCAGACGTACCGGAGGTCATCCGTCCCAGAGAACCTTTCAGGCAATTCGAATTTACGTTAACTCTGAATTCGAACAGCTCTATCGTGGGCTCATTAAAGGACTTGAAACTTTAGACCCGATGGGGTTGATAGTAGTACTTACTTACCATTCCGGCGAAGACCGCATAGTTAAAAATATTTTCGACGCGGCAATAAAGGGTACGTGTCGTTGTCCGGAAACAATTCCCTGTTCTTGCGGTGCCCCAAAACTATTCGGATTTCCCATACCCAGGAAGGGGCTACGGCCTTCCGAAGTCGAATTAAAGGAAAATCCGCGGGCCAAAAGCGCTCACTTAAGGGTAATTCAAAAACTCGACTTTGGTTCATCGTCTCAAGAGATCGGATCGGCCATATGTCGACTAATTCAAGAAAATATACCTTTGGAAAAGTATGTCCTCAGCCTTTCATCGGGATTTAAACGGGGGACAACGTAATGGCGACAACTTCACAGAAAATTAGAAATTCAGAGGCAGCAAGCAGGAACGATAGATCCGCCAGCGCAAAAGCGGTATCGGGACGAATTGGAAGTTCCCCGGTAAAGTCTGCTGCCCGCAGACCTAAACTTATCGTACTTGAGACGAAAAGGACTCGTCGAATCTTTATACTTAAGACCTTTATCATCGCAGCTGCCGCAGTTTGTGCAGTATTTTCGGTTGTAATGGCCGAAGGCGTAATAGCCCAACGACAACTTCAAATTGATTCCATTAATTCTCAGATAGCTAACGAACAGATCATACACCAGCAGCTAAGCGCAAAGGTAGCCAAGCTCGAAGCTCCGACCAGAATCGAAGACTTTGCGCAAAACAAGCTGAATATGGTCTCTCCGACAAATATTATTTATGTCAATCCGGCGACTCCGGCGATAGTACCCCAAACACAATTTGTTCCCAAAACTTATAAAGCAAGTTCGACTTCTTCAAAAACATCAAGTTCGCAAACAGCCCCACAAACCACTAAAGTTCCGGGGAAGTGACATGTAGAGTTCGCCAATTATTTACCAGGATTCCGTAGATGCCCAAAACCGTTACGCGGTCAGCCAAAAGAATAAAATTATTTCGCCGGATCATTATATTGTTTCTGATTTATCTGACGTTCAGGATTGTGTACGTCCAGGTAATCCCAAGCTCATCATATACCAATTACGGCCGACAGGAGCAGCAGATAAATGTTCCGCTGCCACCTTTGCGTGGCGACATTTATGATCGCAACGGGCAAATAATTGCAATGTCAGTCAGTACCAAGACAGTCGTAGCTGATCCCAAACAAATCACAGATCCTTTGAATGAATCTGTTAAGCTGTCCCAGCTCCTTAATCTGAGCCAGCCCATGGTATATCGTCAGATGATTCAAAAAAATCAATTTGACTATATAGACAAACAGATAAGTCTATCTTTGGCTCAAAAAGTTGCCGCCTTAAACTTAAACGGTGTAGCTCTGATACCCTCGGCAATACGAGTTGACACTTCATCGACCTTACTGCAGTCAATAGTAGGTATGACCGATGTAAACGGGAACGGAATATCGGGAATTGAAAAGATGTATAACTCTACACTCGCCGGTTCATTCGGTCTGGAGGAACTCTTTACTTCACCTGTGGGAGTTATGCCGGGAGGTATGCATGTTGTAAAACAGGTAAAAAACGGAAACGGTCTTGTGCTGTCGCTGGATCAGTCTCTCCAATTAAGAATTCGAGAACTTCTGACAAAACAAGTTATAGCCACGAATTCATTATCGGGTACGGCAGCCGTTATGGACGTTAAAACAGGTGAAATCCTTGCGATGGAGTCCGTAGTTAGTATGAATAACCTTCCGTCGACAATCCCCTCAAGTGCCGTACTGGGACAAGGTAATGGGGTATATGTACTCCCTACAAGTGACCCGATGGCTCTTACTTTCGTATATGAACCGGGATCCGTAATGAAAGTCACAACATTTTCCGGCGCACTTGAACGGGGTATAATCACGCCTACCACACAAATAAATATTCCACCTTACTTAACACTATTCGGGTACCGATTTGCCGATGCCGAAGCGCACGGTAATGAAGTGCTTACGGCGTCGCAGGTACTTCAACAGTCGTCAAATATAGGAACAATTGAGATTGCCGAAAAACTGGGGGCGCAGACGGTTTATAACATGCAGTCTCTTTTCGGGTTCGGTCACATGACTCCGCTGACATTCCCGGGCGAATCGCCGGGAATCCTGAAGCCTCTTTCCCAATGGTCCGGAACCGCAATCGGTTCTACCCCAATTGGGCAGAACACCGGAGTTACCGTTATGCAGCTTTTGGATGCATACAATGCAATTGCAAACGGAGGAGTATATGTCAACCCTAAATTAGTTGATGGATTTGTAAATTCCGACGGAACCGTAGTCAAAACACCGCCTTCTCCTACGAAGCGTCTGATACCCGCTTGGGTCGATAAGGACCTTGTGACAATGATGAAAGGAGTGGTATCAAATGCCGGTACTGCCCCTGCGGCGGCGATTCCCGGATATTCCGTTGCCGGTAAAACCGGAACCGCACAGGTACCGGGAAACGGGACCGGTGGATATCTTCCCGGTAAGTTTGACGCAACATTTGTCGGTTTTGCTCCCGCGAATAATCCTCAGTTAACTTGTGTAGTAATGTTTCAGGAGCCCACAGGATATTACGGAGGATCTGAAGCCGGACCGATCTTTTCAGAGATAATGCAGTACGCTTTACACCTTTACCATATAGCACCATAGGATAAAAGGTAAGCATGGCGGAACTGTCGAAAAAATTAGGTGAACTCTTAGGCAAAAGTGCCAAGACTTCTCAACTTATTGAAAGTTTTGTAAATTATGATGAAAATACTGCAATTAGGGGAATAACCAATTCATCCAAGGAGATAAACAAAGATTTTATATTTGTGGCCGTTAAAGGAGAGAATTTCGACGGTCATGATTTTGCTGAAGAGGCTGTTGCTAACGGAGCTTCTGTTATCGTAGTGGAAAGACGCCTTGAACTTAACGTGTGCCAGCTCGTTGTCCACAGGGGTTTAATAAGGGTTGCCTTGGCGGAGTTTGCCGCCTCATTCTACGGTCATCCCTTTGATCGCTTAAAGACAATCGGGATTACCGGAACCAACGGCAAGACTTCGGTATCGGCGATGGTCAAAGCGATGCTTGAATATAACGGTACTAATACCGAGATAGTCGGAACGCTTAATTCAACACGGACAACGCCTGAGGCTCATAATTTAAATAAGATCGCCTATGAGGCTTTAGAAAAAGGTAAATCGGCACTTGTCATGGAGGTGTCATCAATCGGATTGTCGCTGGGAAGAGTAGAAGGTTTGCACTTTGATATAGCTGCATTTACCAATATCAGCCATGATCATCTTGATTTCCA
>DAIDJA010000047.1 GCA_027451605.1 Acidimicrobiales bacterium | reverse complement strand
AAAAGAAGAATGCTTAAAATTATCTTATCTTTTATATTTTTGAACTGTGCATGTACTTGTTCAGATACTTCCGAACGGCCAATACTAAGTTTTCTAGTTCAAAATCGCAAAGTCTATATAATTTGTTTCAAAATTTCGTATTACTTTAAGTTCAGTTATGTCGCTTTCTAGTAATGCTTTACTTTAATTCGCAATTTTTGTCGCAAATTAACTTTAGTAAATCTTAGCATGTCATAGTCGTGAAATTCAGGGTAATAATTCCCAATTTAATCCTTTGAGTTTTATTGGATTTGACTGCCAAGATCCTTCAGGCTTTCTTTAATACGGGCGTTGAAATCAATTATGGTTTTAAGACGTTCTCTGGCTTGTTTTACGGTAAGATTTGACGCTTCAACCGGATGGTCTTGAAGAAATGTATCTACTTTATTCTTATATATGGAGTCTGAATTATCGTCGATAGTAGACAGACCGCGAATCCCGTCCAGCATTCGCGGAATCGTTGGGCTTGGGAATTTTTCATTCATTATGGCAAAATTGGTGATCAGATGATCTAAGGTTGGGCCCTGTGTATCCCTGTCAAATAACATAGATTGAATAACGAAAGGTGCGTTTTGGGTCCTGATTTCACCCATAGTCATTTCCAAAGTTTTTTCTAAAAGCTTTGGATCTTTAAAGGACGACATAGCCATTAAGAAGCGTATTTCATCTTGGGGACTTTTAGGATTTAAATATCCCCGAAACATTGTGTCGTAGTCTGTGACTTGATCTAAATCTGCGACGACATCAAGTATTGCTCCCATGAGATCGGGATCCGGCCATTTGTCCTCGTTCATCATAAGGTCGAATTTGATTTTTGCGTCGCTCCGGATTCTTGAATCCTTACCTATGACTCCGAGCGAACCGTATATTAGGGAACGAAATGATTTTTGAGTTTCCGGTTCTCCGCTGACGGGTTCGATCCCGATATCGTCAATTATCGGTCGCAAAAGTTTTTCGCAAGTTATACTTATCTGCTCGTCAGATATACCGTTGCTCGCCTTAAACAAGGAATTTAATGCAGAAGTCACTATCGACCACATATTTATGTCATATGTTTTTGTGTCGCGCATAAATCTTGCCAGTTGGAGGAATTCATTTAGGTCATTTTTTTCCCTAACGGTATTGGCCCAAGAGTCCGATATCAGGTTAAATTTTTCCAGGGTACTTAATGAACCGTAATTATCCAGTAACGATGAAAAGAGGTCTTTTGAGTAGGATGTCCGATAAAATCCGTAACCGTTGCCATTTGCACTAATAGCCGAAACTTCGGCTATTTCAACTTTACGGGTCAATTCATCTAAGGCCACATGAAAGTTATTTTTTAGGGTACCGTCGGCATTGATGGGTTTAAGGACAATGGGAACTATCCATTCTGAGCCGATCGCCCCTTTGGCTTCGTAATAAAACGGAGATTGCGAAATCTCATATAAGTTGTTTTTTCTCGACACATTTATGGACGGATAGCCTCCCTGGAAAATCCAAGTATCCATTATTTTTCTTACCGAAAATGCTTCACTAATCCCATTGGGAAGCGGAGAACGTTTTGTGGCGTCTTCAAGTGCATCCCAAAGATCGGAAGTTTCAGTATTTGAGTATTTGTGGTTCTGTAGATACTGTCTGATGCCGTCTTTAAATACTTCCGGACCGATGAATTGTTCAAGCATTCTGAGTACCGCGGCTCCTTTTTGATATGTCAGTACATCAAACATTGCCTCTGCTTCCCTTGGGTGAAAAACTTCAAATTCAATCGGTCTGGTTGAAGAAAGTGAATCCACGCCCATAGCCGCTTCTCTTGAAAGGCCGAATGTTACCCAACGATACCATTCCGGTCTGAAACTGTCGACGGCTAGCATCTCCATAAAAGTAGCAAATGCCTCGTTTAGCCAAATTCCGTTCCACCATTTCATCGTGACTAAATCTCCGAACCACATGTGGGCCAATTCGTGGGCGACAACGTCTGCGACCCTTTCCAAGTCTGACCTGCTGGCAGTTTCAGGATTTGCCAAAAGCGCGGTTTCCCTAAAAGTCACCGCACCTAAATTCTCCATTGCTCCAAATGCAAAGTCCGGCAGAGCGATCAAGTCGAGCTTTTTTCCGGGGTAGGGAATTTTAAAGTACTCTGCGAAAAATTTCAAAGAATGTTCGCCGACCTGCAAGGCGAAGTCGGTCATCGAAGTTTTACCGGGTACATGTATTACCCGAAGCGGTACTCCGTCTACATCTACGACTTTGCTGGCTTCCAAATTACCGACAATGAACGCCACTAAATAGGTGGACATTATCATTGTCCGTTCAAATTCGACTAATTTTGTACCGTTTGAAGTGATTGTTTCATTTTCGATAGGCCAGTTTGAGATTGCCAATAGACTACTTTCAACCTCTAAAAACACCTTAAATGTCGCCTTCAGTTGCGGCTCATCAAAACAGGGGAATGCTCTTCTGGCATCAGTCGCTTCAAAATGGGTCGTGGCAATAACCTGTTCTTTATCGGATTGATCTATAAATGTCGATCTATAGAATCCCCTGAGTTTGTCATTTAATATTCCCGAAAAGATAATTCCGACATACACGTCTCCAACATGTTCTTTGTCGCCTGATAGTGTAATTCTTTCGAGTTGTTCATCGGTTAACGCATCAACGATTTCACAATTACTGTTAGCTTCAATTGCAAGTGATTCAAAATTAGATCCGTCCGATTCGGCTGACTTAAATAGCGATTCAGCCGTCTCGGCAGTGTCGACAACGAAACTTTTAGAAATACTTAGTTCTGCGCCGTTTAAAACTATAGTTTTTGTCGGTTGGCTAATGTTAGTCTTTATTAAAACCTTGCCATTGAACTTAGCTTCGGCTAAATCCGGTTTTAAATAAATGTCATATGAGATTGGCTTTACATTTTCATCTAGCCGATAGTCTGCGGTGCGTAAAGTATCATTGGTTAAGTTTTGCATATTTTAATATTAGTCAGTTAACGCCATAGGTAATTATCCGAAAGGCTAATTACCTATTCGGTTTAAAAGAACCTACTGTTGTTTGGCATCTTAAGGCAGAAAGCTTTCTGCCGAAGGTCGTCTTAAGAGTAATCCAAAGGACTCTAGTGTTTAACCATAAAAGTAGCCGTGAAAATAACTGTGAAAATAACTGCGAAAATAAAAATGGTCGCGATTAATTTGAACTAGATTGTTTAGATTATGACTTTTGAACCAGGGGACAAAACAGGAAATGTTGACAATCTTTCGGGATCGGAGAATTATTTTAACGAAAATGAGAGTAGTGGTAATAAATGGCCATTTAAGATCGACAATTTAACTTCAAGTGAATTTGATGTCATAGCTCTTGGCCATGCGATCGTTGACATAATGGTCGCCACCACTGAAGAGATCCTGGATGATAACGGATTTACCAAAGGAACAATGCAGTTGACAGATTCCGGACGAGAAGGTGAAGAGATATTAAAAAAGCTTAAGTCACAGGGAGAGTTAACGGATATTTTAATGACTTCAGGCGGTTCTGCCGGAAATACAATCTATGCTTTAGCTAAGTTAGGGTTCAAAACTGGGTTTTTCGGTACGGTTTTTGATGATGAACTTGGAAGACACTATATTAATGATCTTGAAAAATCCGGCGTAAAATGTTTTTTTTCACCTAAGACTGAGCAAAATTTTGATGCGGGCAGCAATGAATCCTATACTACGGGACGCTGTAACGTATTTATAACACCCGATAAGGATCGGACTATGCTCACCTATCTCGGAGCATCGGCGAAGTTTAATCCCGATGAGATTAATGGAATAAATCTGGCTTCTTCTGCGGTCGTTTATGTCGAAGGATATTTATTTGATTCAGTTTCCGGTACCGAAGCTATATTGGTCGCCGCAGAACAGGTAAAGGATTCGTCGTCTATTTTCAGTTTATCCCTATCAGACCCTTTTGTTGTAGACAGATATCGTCATGTTATCCTGAACTTAATTGAAGACGACAAAATTGATCTGATATTTGGTAATATGACCGAGGCTGAAATACTTTCGGGGAAAGAGTCGATTAACGATATCGCTGATTTCTTCAATAATAAAGGGCAACTGGCCGTAATAACCGACGGAGCAAACGGATCTTATCTCATAAGTGGATCCAGACCCATTTTTGTTACGGCAATCAAATCCGACAAAGTGGAAGATACCACAGGAGCCGGTGATACATTTGCCGCTGGGGTCATTGCCGGATTATTAAAGGGGTTTACTGTCGAAAAGAGTCTCGGATTGGGTGCAATCGTGGCAAAAGAGGTAATTGAACACATAGGACCTCGACCTAATGACGATATTGATAAGGTATTGGGAGGGTTCGGTATTGAAATTTAATTCCAATACCGTTGCCACCTAAACTTTAAGCTAAGAGGTTAAAATATGCAGTCCAGCAATGTTTGGTTAAAAAGACGGATTTTGTCCTATGCCCACCAAGGGGGGTCACTTGAAGAACCGTCTTCCACTTTGTATGCCATTCAACAGGCAATCATAAACGGGGCGACTGCAATAGAGTTAGACGTGCACTGTACGAAGGATGGACATATAGTTGTCTGCCATGATCCGACGATCGACAGAACCACAAACGGAACGGGTGAAATTGCTGACTTTACTTTAGAAGAGCTAAAACAGTTCGACAACGCTTTTTGGTTTGTAAGATTTAAAGCCGAAATGAGAGATCTTGATGCAAGTGAGTATATCTACAGAGGCAGGGCCGAATCGGATAATCGATTCAAGATTGCTACTTTGGAAGAAATACTCTCTGAATTTAAAGATATTATATTTAATTTTGACATCAAAAGGACCGATCCTGAAGTTAAGCCTTACGAAGAAATATTAGCCGCAGAGCTCAGGAAATTTGACTGCGCTGACAGAGTGATTGTCGCTTCTTTTATTGATTCCGCAACGTCGAAATTTAAACGTATAGCACCCGAATTTAGCATCTCTGCCGGTACGTCTGCAACTTCAGAGTTTTATTTTGCCGATGAATCAGATAAAGTTTTAGAGAATTTGGAATATGTGGCTTTGCAGGTTCCTTATTTTTTTAATGAAACTCAGCTTGTTACTGAAGCCTTTGTTAATAAGGCTCACAATCATAATATTGCCGTGCATGTATGGACAATAAATTCAGAAACTCAAATGGAAGAGCTTGTTGCCTTGGGGGTTGACGGTATCATTACGGATCGACCGACATTGTTGACTTCGGTGTTGAAAAAAGATCAGACGATCTAGATTATTTTGGGCATTTGGGAGGTAGATTCCAAATTTAAA
This sequence comes from Acidimicrobiales bacterium, assembly GCA_027451605.1. Lineage (GTDB taxonomy): Bacteria > Actinomycetota > Acidimicrobiia > Acidimicrobiales > JABEUL01 > JAJZNL01. Next base: position 4,201 of record DAIDJA010000047.1, on the reverse strand, counting down.
ATGTTAAGGTCTTGATAAAGCGTATCTATTGTGTAAATCTGACCTATCCATCCAGGCAATGACCTTGGGCAAGAAAGTAGTGATAAATAAACTGATGCGAAAAAAGGCAGTAGCTTTTGATTGTAAATTTTTAATCGCACAAGTGAAATTTGGCTTCAGGTTATCCATGGAGGTAATTGCTTCAATTAACCTAAATTCTTCAACTTGGTCGACCGCTCTTTAAATAGACGCTGTGGGCAAATAGACGCTATGGGCCAATAGACGCTGTGGAATTGACCCCCCTATGGAGTTAACCTCTGCCGCAGTTCGGCTTTTTACCGTGATTAGCCTTCTTTTTAGACCGAAGTTTTCTTTTTACCGTGCGTTTGGACATAACGTCAATTCTAGTTTATAAATATTGACTTAAAATTAAGAATTCGTTTACTTAGATGATGATATCAAGTTAATTGGCTCTGAAATTGTTGGCTAGACTTATTAGGTTGTGGAACAAGTAGGATTAATCGGGCAACCCAATTCAGGAAAGTCATCGCTTTTTAATGCACTGACAAATCAAAATTCGCCGGTGGCACCACATCCCTATACTACGACTTCTTCGCTCAAGGCCGCTGCAGAGGTACCTGATACCAGGCTGGATGCCTTGGCTGAGATGAGTTCATCAAAGAAAACTGTTTATACTGTTGTGGAGATAATGGACATTGCCGGATTGTCCGCAGGTGCCAATGCCGGAGAAGGTCTCGGTAATAAGTTTCTAGCTCAACTTCGCGAGGTGGATGCATTAGGAATAGTTTTGAGATCTTTTGAAGACGAGTCGATTGTCGGCAGTAGTGACGTTGCTTCTCAGCTGGCTGAACTTGAGATGGAACTAGTCCTGGCAGATTTAAATACTGTTGAGAACCAGATTGAAAGAAGAAGAAAAGCAGCAAAGAATCCGGCAAAAAATGACCTGAACTCGAAACTATTGCTTCAGGGCCTCGAGGCGGTGTTACCACTGTTGTCGGACGGAATACCCGTCTATAAGTCAAATTTAGATATCGAAACCAGAGCAAATCTTAAAGAGGCTTTTTTGCTTACCACTAAACCCGTTTTTGTGGTAGTTAATATCTCGGAAGACCAGATCGGATCCGAGGCCGAATTCGTCGACGGAATCAAAGACCAGCTTCCTTTTGGAGTTGAACCGATCGCGGTATGTGTTCAACTGGAAGCTGAAGCTGCTCAACTGGAAGCCGAAGAGAAAACTGAAATGCTGGAAGGGCTGGGGCTCGGGGACGGCGTTCTAAGCAAGGTTGCAAAAGCCGCACACGAAATTTTAAATTTAAATACATTTTTTACCACAGGAGATAAAGAATCCAGAGGTTGGACCTTTAGAGTCGGGTCTACAGCACCGGTATGTGCCGGGGTAATACATTCTGACCTTCAGAGAGGTTTTATTAAAGCTGAAGTTATCGACTTTCAGTCGTTACTTGATATCGGTTCCTGGCACAAAGCTAAGTCCGAAGGTAAAATAAGGCTTGAAGGGAAAGAGTATATCGTTAAAGACGGAGACGTCATGGAAATAAGATTTAATGTGTAATATTTACCTAAGAGGTAATAATGTCATGGTTAATTGTGGATGGAAATCCTGTTGCTTCCGCTGAAAATATAGACGGCACATTGAAGAAGATGGTCGGTCTTTTGGGCAAAAAAGATTTTGATGGCGCTGCCGTGTTTAAGCGGGTAAAGTCTATTCATACTGTAGGTATGAAATTTGGAATTGATGTGGCTTTTGTCGATAAAGAAGATAAAGTTATAAAAGTATGTTCGTTGAAGCCTAACCGTTTTGTTTTATACGTTCCTAAGGCCAAAATGGCTATTGAGGCTGAAGAAGGCGCCTTTTTCAGATGGTCTCTTAAGCCGGGCAGTAAAATTGAGCTCAAATAGTAGGTAACAATGGGGACTTTAAATTTGGTTGCCACGCCAATCGGCAACTTAAATGACATTACACTTCGTGCGTTAAAGGCTTTAGAAGACGCAGAAGTAATATATTGTGAAGATACTAGGGTAACCAGAAAACTTTTAACCCATTTCAATATCAAAGCCACCGGCAAAAAGATAGCAAGTTTCAATCAAACCAATGAACGAAGCAGACTGGACGAATTAAATGACGATTTGATCGGCGGTAAAAATGTTTGCATAGTTTCCGATGCCGGTATGCCGACAATAAGTGACCCAGGCGCGGCGGCAGTGTATGTTTTAAGGGAAACGGGGCATAAAATATCTGTAATTCCCGGATCTTCGTCAGTCGTGTGTGCACTGGCCATAAGCGGATTTAATTCAGATAGATTTTATTTCGCTGGATTTTTGCCAAAAAGGCAGTCGGAAAGACTTAAAGAGCTCGAATTTATGGTAGGTCTTAACTGTACTTCGGCATTTTTTGAATCACCTCACCGACTTGAAGAAACGCTTACAGAAGTTGCTCAATTAGTACACCCCAAAACCAAAATTTGTATTGTCAAAGAATTGACAAAGTTAAACGAAACAGTACTTGTTTTTGAGGCAGAACAAATTAAGGCAATTATTGATAATCTTGTTATAAAGGGAGAGTTTGTTGTACTTATCTCGCCCATTAATATTCAGTTGAATGATTCGGATACAGATGCCATTAGGTTATATGAAGAATTAATTGAAGTAGGAGTCGATTCAAAGACCGCAATTATTTTTGTTGCCAAACACCTAAATGTAAGCAAGAATCACCTTTATGCCTTGATTAAGGTAAGTTAAAGTATTTTGTAATTATTGCAATAATACGACATCTCGCTTCATATTATATTCGGGAATCCAAGTAGTTGCGGTCAAGTCTGATTTGAGAGTAGTTTTAACACGAGCAGCATTTTTTCAATTCCAAATCAATCCAAGTACGTAGGTTAACTTGACTCTATTTGCGAGGTGTTTCGCTCTGTGAACAAATTCCTTGAAAAGAAGTAAAATACTTCATGGGAGTGAACAAATTGAGCTCAACTTCTGGATATCTAAAGGTCGTGAGTCTCCAAAAACCCCGAACTTACCACTCTCAGCTCCGAGATCATGAATCCGATATCTAATGTGGCATTTAGGACAAGCAAATTTCGATCTACGTGCATGCTTGATAAAACTGTGGGCATCATTAGTTAAAATTTGCCTCTAATGTCTATATCTGCCGCTCTGGCTCCGAACCTAATACATTCTCATAAAGTTCATTCTGGTTCGTTTACGAAATGTGGTATGCAAGTGAAAACTAATCGACAGGGGAGATCACACACTAGTCGGAAGAGTCAAAAAATAAACTTATTTGGATTCCAAGTATTTTAAAAACTTGTCCAAAACTTCTCTGTCTCTGTCATAAGTTAATTTGTCGTAGGCTATTTTAACTTGAGCCCAGGATACGATGTCAACTTCGCCGAACGCAACTATTGAGGGATGCGGTTCGGCCGTACCTGAGCCTCGCTCTGTCATGACGTAGTATTTGACAATTTTATCGTTACCGCCCCGGTCAACATAAGTAACATCGGTAAGCTCTTCTTCTGCCTTGCAATATAGTCCGGTTTCTTCTTCTACTTCACGTAATGCACAGTCTAAAAATGATTCTCCATATTCGGCTTTCCCCTTAGGAAGGGACCAATCATCATATTTCGGTCTGTGTATAATAACTATTTCATACTCTTCATATGGGTGAGATGCGTCAACTTGGTCGGTATTTTTTGGTTTTCTGTAAATTATTCCACCGGCTGCACGTACGTAGTCTTCCATAGGTATAGCCTATTACATGTGAAAAGTTTTTGTGTGACAACCCCTATATATTATGTTAACGATTCTCCGCACGTAGGGCATGCTTATACTACGTTACATGCGGACGTGATCGCTAGGTGGAACCGACTTGCAGGCAATGAGGTCTTTTTTTTGACAGGAACCGATGAGCATGGCCTAAAGATCGCCGAGGCTGCCGAAAAGCTTGGAGTGACACCGAAAGAGCTGACCGATGTGACCTCACAACGATTTAAAGATACGTGGCAAAAGCTCGGTATTAATTATGATGATTTTATTCGAACCACAGAAGAAAGGCATATAAAGACCGTAAATGAATTTACGAAAAAGATTTATGATTCGGGATTCATAATAAAAGACACATGGGAGGGGCTATATTGCATTTCCTGTGAATCCAATTATACTGAAGCCGAACTTGACAACG
>DAIDJA010000046.1 GCA_027451605.1 Acidimicrobiales bacterium | reverse complement strand
GCGGGTGCTTCGGAAAACCCCATCGTGCTCGTTCAGTAGACGCTTGCTGTAAGCTTTACCGACGCACGGCTCGATGGCGGGATAAAGGCACAACTCCTGAAACTTGAAGTGAGATCCGACAAGCCCCTCAGCCCCGGCCAATATGTTCTGGACACGCTGAATATCTCGCGCGGTAATCGCCTGGCGTAAGTGAAACAGCGCATCGACGACCTGCTGATGGTCGCTATGAGATTGGCCAGTGAGGAATTAATCGCAAATTTAAATTCGGGAGGAAGTACAATCCCTGTGATTTTATATGCCGACCTTTTTCAAAGCAATAATGTTGATTGCCTGAATACAATTTTGACGATTAATGCGCAGAGCAGCTCGGCAGTTCCTCTAAATACTTTCAATACTTTTTCTCAAAGCCAATATAATCTGCTAAATGAAAAGCTCGGAGGATCGTCAAACCTCTTTGGATCTTCTGGGCCTCACAGCGGAACCATACTTGCAATTATTGGACTCTTAGCCATCGTCTGTTTTGGATCAGTTATCTACGGCATTTATCTAATGAATAATCATCGCAAAGCCGGAATGGCAAATGCCGCAATGTTTACTGGCCGGCAAACTAATCCATACGGTGGAGTTTATAATCCGCAGTCGAATGTACAGCAATCAACCGCATTCCAACCATACAATCCGTACGGAAATAGTTCGCAGCAAACGACACCATACGCTAACTCACCGGTAAATTTGGACACCGGACAAGTTCAATATCAAAGCAACCCAGTATCTGACCCTCAGAATATAACTCTACCCATAGCTGACTGGTATAAAGATCCTGAAGCTCCGGCCGGATCAAACAAAATGAGGTATTGGGACGGAACGAATTGGACAGATCACTACCATGACCCGGATGCCCACTAGTTCAAACTAATGTAACTTCTTTTAGAAGAGTACATCAAAAAAAGTGTAATGAGAATAAGACAAGAAGATTGTTCAATATCAAATTGATAGGTCAAATTTAAATCTAAATAATAGATTAATAGCCCTTTATTTAGTTTAAATTCGGCTCTGGCGTTGTTTCTTAATCTAAAGGTGGAACCTGCTGAAATTCATCCATCATTTCAGCCATAAACATTTTTATAACATCATCTGCTTCAGTCGTCATGCCCCCTGCGACTCCTCCGTATATGGCACCGGAAAATGGAGCTTCATCTTTATGCTCTTTGGCATATTGAACGGCTAAGCCAAGATCATTTTCAAATGCTTCAACGACCCCGGGTTGGGTCTGAGGTCTTGTTACGGCCATATGTATAGCGTTCGGATACTGTTGTCCGTTAAATCTCCATCCAATTTGTTTCATAAAGTCATTTATATGATATATGTCAAATTCATCTGAAGTAAAGCTAAACAAAAAACTTGGATTTCCCAGAATTCGTAATTCTTTGTGACTTCTTACAACGTTCTTCATTGCTTCGGCTGTTTTAAAGATTTGTTCTGCATATTTCCTGTATCCGCTTGCGCCAAGTTTCACCATTGATGCCCATGTTGCAGCTATTAGACCTGCGGATCTGGAACCTTCCATACCCGGAGAACAGTACTTACCCCCTGACCATCCGGTTAAATAAAAATATTGCGAATTTCTAAGATCTTTATCCCGAAACGAGAGTACCGAAGTCCCCTTCAATGCATAACCGTATTTATGGGTATCGGCTGAAATCGTCGTTACTCCAGGGATTCTGAAGTCAAATGTCTCAATATCGTAGCCCAATTGCTGACCAAATGGCAATATAAACCCTCCCAAACATCCGTCGACATGCAATCCGATATTGTGGCTTAAGGCAATATCGGAAAGATCTCCAATCGGGTCGATAGTTCCGTAACCGTAGTTGCAGGCCGAACCGATAACTGCAACAGTATTTTCATCAATATTTTGATCGACCCAGGCTGTATCGACTTTAAACTCGTTTTCATCAACGGGTGCGATTTTTATGTCTACGTCGAAGAGATGACAAGCTTTATCAAATGCCGGATGTGCAGTCTCAGGTTTGATAACATTTGGATTTTTAATTCCCAAATTCTTCCTGGCATGTTCGCGATATGCCAATATTGCGTGGGCAATCGACCCAGAACCTCCGCTGGTAACCAATCCAGCCGGAGTTGTTCCTTTTATTTCTTTGGCGTTTAACATATTCAACGTCATCGATATGATTTCGGATTCAAATTTTGTTACCCCCGGGCACATATCCCGCTGAAGTGCATTTACATGAGCAAACATTCCAAAAGCCTGATTCAGAAAATCGTAATGTTCATGATCCCCGCAATACATTGTTCCGGAGCATTTACCGGTCTCCCAAAATGCATCTTCTTCTGCTGATATTTCTGAAAGTATCTCTAATACGGCAGAAGGATCTTTGCCATTTTCGGGAAATTCATAGTTGACGGGATATTTATCTGAATAAGGGAAACTTGACATACTTACATATTAACCGATATTTTATTTTGTTAACAAAGTCAGACCTTCACACCTACAACTACATTTACCTCGTCAATAGATCTTTTGCAATATGAGTCATCTGAATCTCATCAGTTCCCGCATAAATTTGGAAAACCTTAGCATCTCTGGCAAGTTGTTCAACCCGATATTCAGCCATATAACCATTACCTCCCAATAGTTGCACAGCCTCTAAAGCTACCTCGGTAGCAGCTTGAGCAGAATACAATTTCATCGCCGATGCTTCCCCAAGAGTCAACGACTCACCCTGCTCCTGCATCTCTATATGACGAAATACGAGGTTTTCAACATTTAACCTTGCAACCTCCATCTTTGCCAATTTCATCTGAACCAACTGAAACTCCGAGATTGGTTTACCCCAAAGTTTTCGCTCTTTTGCATAGTTTACCGATATCTTTAGACATTCTTCGATCACGCCTAATGACATAGCGGCCACGCCGGATCTCTCCGCGACAAAATTATCTTTTGCGCTTTGACGCCCGCCGCCGCCTTTCTCCTCTTCGCTTCCGGAAAGAAGGCGGTCCTTACCCACTCTTACGTCTGTCAAAAAAAGTTCTCCGGTAGGAGAAGAATGTAGCCCCATCTTTCTAAAAGGTTTGGATTGCTCCAAACCCGACATGCCTTTATCCAAAATAAATGTAAGGACTTTTCGTTGTCTCATTGGAGTATCTGATCCGTCATCAAGTTTCGCATAAAAGATAATTGTGTCTGCATAGGGTCCGTTTGTAATAAAAGTTTTATTTCCGTTAAGAATGTACTCGTCACCGTCTCTTTTGGCGGTGGAAATCATTCCCCCCAAGGCGTCAGAACCTGAGTTGGGTTCCGTAATTGCCCAAGCTCCCACTTTTCTAAAAGTCAGAAGATCCAGTCCCCAGCGTTCCTTCTGTTCTATTGTTCCTCTTGACATTACAGTTCCGGCTGCAAGACCCAAACTAACTCCCATCGCCGTTACAATTCCGGGACAGACTTTACAAATTTCAATTATCGGAATTAATGTCATCGCAGCAGCACCGCCGTCGCCTCTTTTTTCGGCTGCCGATTCGTCTGAAGTTTCCTGAAGTTCACCCGAAAGGATCTTTTTTTCACGCTCCAATCGCCTATTAAACCTATCTTCAGCCATGCTATCCATGCCAAAAATTCCTATAAGTTTCTTAATAATTTCATACGGCGGCATATCTCCGTGTTCAAGTTCATCCCTATGTGGCTCAATTTCACTTGCGACAAATCTTGCTACGGCATCTTTAATCATGAGCTGATCATCTGACCATCTGTGCATACTTCCTCCAAAATACGTTTTACTTACTATATATAATTAGTACAGTCAACCCAAAAAGTCCAATTCAAAATCGCCGTGAATGTGGATTCATAAGTTACCCACCGCTATAGTGCATCGCTTACCTGTAGCAATCTTTATTTGTTCTAATTAATTAACCTAAAAACGGTAAGGCGCTATAAAAATTAGGTGATTACCTTTGATTCACTTATTATAACTAACCAACTGAACTAATGAAATGCTTTGCTAAAATATATAAGTCTCAAACAACTCTTTTCCGCGGTTAGAGGACTATGTCGCAGAAATAACAAAGGATATTATGAAATCAAACGACTTTAAAGTTGCCGATCTGTCACTTGCAGAATTCGGCAGAAAAGAAATTAAGCTTGCCGAGCACGAAATGCCGGGCTTGATGGCCATGCGTGAGGAATACAAGTCGATCCAACCCCTGCACGGAGCTAAAATAACAGGGTCACTGCACATGACGGTACAAACTGCGGTACTGATCGAGACTCTTGTAAGTTTGGGAGCTGAGGTTAGATGGGCTAGCTGTAATATATTTTCGACACAGGATCATGCCGCGGCCGCAGTGGTTGTAGGCCCCCACGGTACCATCGAAGAACCTGACGGCATACCCGTATTTGCTTGGAAAGGCGAGACGCTTGAAGAATACTGGTGGTGCACTCAGATGGCTTTGAACTGGGATGATTTCGGGCCTAATATGATACTAGATGACGGGGGAGATGCTACCTTATTGATTCATAAAGGTGTCGAATTTGAAAAAATTGGATCGGTTCCCGACCCCACCGACTCTGATTCCCAAGAATATGAAGTAATATTAAATCTTTTGAAAAAGTCTTTGCAAGAAAGTCCATCCAGATTTACCGAAATAGCAAACGGAATAAAGGGTGTTACCGAAGAAACTACCACGGGCGTCCATCGCTTATATGAAATGGAACGTAGCGGAGAACTATTGTTTCCGGCAATTAACGTAAATGATTCAGTCACAAAGTCTAAATTTGACAACAAATATGGGTGTCGCCATTCTTTGGTTGACGGGATAAACAGAGCTACGGATGTTCTAATCGGCGGTAAAGTAGCGGTAGTATTGGGATACGGTGATGTCGGTAAAGGCTGTGCCCAATCCCTAAGTGGACAGGGTGCCAGAGTTGTGGTTGCCGAAATAGACCCCATATGTGCATTGCAGGCGGCAATGGAGGGCTACGAAGTTACAACCTTAGAAGATGTGCTTGACCGGGGAGATATTTTCATTACGGCAACAGGTAATAAAAATATTATTACCGCGGAGCATATGTCCAAGATGAAACATCAGGCAATAGTTGGAAACATTGGACACTTTGACAATGAGATCGACATGGACGGATTGGCGAAGATACAAGGAATTGAACGGGAAAATGTGAAGCCCCAGGTCGACAAGTGGATATTTCCCGACGGTCACTGTGTAATAATACTTTCTGAAGGCAGGTTATTGAATCTTGGCAACGCTACCGGACACCCGAGTTTCGTAATGTCCAACTCATTTACAAATCAAACCATGGCTCAAGTTGAATTATTCACTAATGCTTCATCGTATCAAAATAAGGTTTATGTACTCCCCAAACATCTGGACGAAAAGGTCGCAAGACTGCATTTGGATGCCTTGGGAGTGAAGCTGACCACGTTAACAAGTGAACAGGCAGATTATATTGGTGTCCCCGTTAACGGTCCTTTTAAACCTGACACTTATCGATATTGAGCTCACGGATTTAATAGGCTAAAAACCGATCCTTCAAACTTTTCCAGACAAGGAAAACGAATAAATAACTAATATATTATCTTGTGGTCGGACAAGTCATCAAAAGCTTTATTGTCAGCGGAAACAAATAGTAGTAATAGTTTCAAGCCAATTCTAAATTCACATCACAAAACTTAATATTGGCCCTAAAATTGAGTGATATGAACACAGGAAATCAAACTTTTAACGAACAAGCAGATTACATCGCTCAAGTGCACTCCCGGGGAGGGAGAATTACAACCGCAAAAAAATTGGCTATCAGCATTCTTTCACAGGCAGAAGGTCATCTGACCGCAGAAAATCTCTGTGACAGTATGAGGCCATCCATTCCCAAAATTAATTTATCAACTATTTATCGAATACTTGAAGAGTTGGAATCCTACGGTTTAGTCTCCCACACACACTTTGGGCACGGTCCGGCAACCTATGAAATTAAGGCAATTGAGCACATTCATTTAATTTGCCAGATCTGTGATGCCGAAGAGAGCGTATCCCAAACTCTGTTCAAAAATGTAGGAAAAGAGCTCCTACTTAAATTTGGTTTTAAAACAGATCTGTCACATTTTGCCATTCCGGGAATTTGTAAAAATTGCCGATCCAAATCGATAGTTAACTAAATTCACCTAGTCGGATATCATATCATCGTCTTCGGACTCCACCACCCAGTCCTTACAGTGTATAGTAGCCCACTTTTTTGAAACTTTAAGCGTGATCATCGATTTAAGTGACTCCGGATTTCCCACCGCATAGAAAATATGACCAATCAACACAATTACTATAAGTATTGCAAATAACTTATGGGTAAAGGTCGCTCCGATTCTCAAATTTAAAGGCAAAAGGTTAAAACTTTGCATTACAAGTCCTGTGATAATCATTACAACTACTGAACCCGAGATGAATGAATAGTTAGCTTTTTGACCACCATTAAATTTTTTTAATTTCAGGGTCTTATTATTGCCCCAATATCTAATCCATTTAAAATCTTCTTTGGTAAAGTGCCCCAAAGAATATAGATCTTTTTTCAAACATTTTGAGTTTTTTGAAAGTACAAGTCCCAGCCACAACGGAACCGGCAATAAGATTCCGGTTAAAATATGTGCAATCCTCAAGATGGTTCTGCCACCAAAAAATACCATGGCAGAAGGTATTTGGATAGCTACAATGGAACCGATACATAATATCATGAGTAAAGCGGTGGTCCAGTGAATCAGTCTTTCAGCTGAATCAAAACGCTGTATATCGCCTCTAGAATCTGGGTTATCTTCAGTCAACCGGTTGATCGGTTCGTCCATTAGATCTCCCAATCCATGCATTTTGGTCATAACCCAGATTTTCCCAGTAACCGGGAACTATCGCTTTGGCAACTTCTATCGAAGCTAACCACTTTATTGACTTATAACCATACATCGGTGCAACATATAGCCTAACCGGACCACCATGTTCTTCAGTGATCGGTCCTCCCAACATTGAGTATGCAACAATAACGTCAGACCTCATTGCCTGATTTAAAGTTAGGCTCTCAGTATAAACTCCGTCAAATGATTTAAAAAGTACCGCCTTGGCATTTTCTTTCAAACCCGCAAGTTCTAAAACATTCGATAACCTGACTCCGCTCCACTTGACATTCGGAACTCTCCAACCAGTAACACATTGAAAATCTTTAGTTAAATGTGTAACAGGTAATTTTAAAAGATCTTCATATGTTAATGACAATGAGGTATTAACTAATCCCGATACTTCCAAACGATATTGTACTGGCTTTTCAACCGGAAACCCTGCAACAGTATAGATCTCAAAACCGGCTCCGCCGGGTAGTAAATTGGAAAGCGGATTATTTGGTGACAGACCAGAAAATAGTCCATTCAAACGATTGGAAAGTTTTGACCCAAAAAGCACCCCCAAAACACCCAATATTCCAAATCCAAGAACAGTGCGACGAGCAACAGGAACAGATGAACTGCCCTTATTGTAAACGGCCATACTGTAAAGTTTATATGCAGTTTATGTAATTCAAGCAACAGGTTCTAGGTTATTTTTACAATACAACACTTCAAGAATTTAAGGATATTCGTAAATTAGCACGTTTCACAATAACTTAAAACTCTACAAATCTAATGAGCTCAAAATAAATACTTGGTGTCCAATACTAATCTTTTTGGATTTAACAACCTTTCGACTACTCCTATCCAAACCATCCCGTTATATCAAATACGGCATTAACAGTTGCTATTGGTCCATTATTGATATAAATTAGACCACTTGAAGATACCTGAGGATAGCTAAAGTTTGCAACCGGGTTAGTGTTGGCAAAGTTATTGTCAGAAGTAGCGGTATTTTGCGAGTTTCCGACATTTAAGAATCCGGGTCCATTAGCAGTTACTGAAGTTAAGTTTCCTGTTACCGTTACAGTATTGGAAGGAGTTCCGACGCTAACTGAGATACTTCCGTTTGGAGCTAAGGTCTGTCCTGTTCCATAGGCAGGTGAATATGGTCGGGTATCAAGTATCCTGGTTGGGTTGAGCGGGTGAAATAGATTTGGATTAGACGCTCCTGTTTCATAGTATCCTATTAGGTCTATTGCTACATTTACGGTTCCCTGATAGTTGGAAATATCTATTTTTCCGTCTATGACAGGCACTATGACAAGATTACCCAGAATTTGACCTGTTGACATGTTTAAGTTAGATGTTGAAGGTTGAGTTGTTGAATCTGGGTAAACTGTTAAAAATGTAGGAAGATTAGGCTGTATCCCCGTAACTTGAATAACGGCATCAGTAAGGTTAGGAGGAAGCCCCGACGGCAGAGAAACCACCGCACTTTTAGTGATTGGAGACGAGTTTCTGGAATCGAATATACGAACCGGGGCAATCGGCACATAAGAGCTTGTCGATGACGTTGAATAATATCCCTGAAGATCTACGACTAAATCAGCAGAGCCTGAGAAGTTAAAGACATTAATCGACTGATTGTCTCCCAATCTTACCTCAGACATATTTGCTATAGTCTGACCTGTCGTCCAGTTCAAAGATGAAGTAGGCGAACGGGGCTCGCCTGTGGGGTATAAGGTCAAATAAGAACTTGAAGTAGTATTTGTAACAGTTACATTAATTGCTACAGCCACAGCGTTACTTGGAACAAATCCAACAAAGGAGATGGTATTAACCGATCCAGAAGACATGGTTTGACCCTTACCGTTGTAGTTATATGTAGATCTTGTGTCATATACCCTGACTGGGGAAGCCAATGAACTATAAAAGTATCCTGATTTCACCAAAACAGATGATGAAGTTGTAGGAGTTGATGATCCGCTTTGGTTATTGGCAGTTATAGTAAAGGTATATGAGGTTCCCGAAGTTAAAGAACCTATGGTAACTGATGTACCCGTGGTACTTAAAGATACCCCGGAAGGTGTAGATGTCACGCTGTAGCCGGTAATTGCGGATCCACCGTTATTAACAGGAGCACTCCAAGATAAGTTAACTGAGTCATTACCTATTGAAGTGGCAACCACATTGGTGGGGGCATTTGGTACGGTAATTGGGGTAACCGCATTAGAAGGCAACGATGAAACTGAAGCACCTGCAATATTGTTGGCAGTTACTACAAATACATAAGAATCACCGTTAGTCAAAGTATTGGTAAAGGCCAATGAAGTAGTCGTAGTGTTAACGGGGGTTTGTGCCACTCCGTTTTGATACGGAGTTACGCTATAGCCGGTGATAGCAGATCCACCGTTATTGACAGGAGCATTCCAAGTAACGTTAGCCGATGCATTTGACGCAGTAGCAACCACATTGGTAGGAGCATTAGGTACGGTATAGGGGACTACAGATGATGAAGATAGAAATGGGACTCCAGAACCGTCACTGTTCATTGCAGTAACCGAGTAGCTATAACTTACACCTGGAATAAGATTTGAAATATCTGCAGTAAATACGTTATTAGGGTAAATATTAATTATCGGAGCAGATCCATTACTAGGATAAAG
>DAIDJA010000045.1:6258-9723 GCA_027451605.1 Acidimicrobiales bacterium | reverse complement strand
CGCAACGACGGGAGCTTTTCAGTCTACGGAAGTGTCGTCCCCGCATGTGCGGGGGTATTCCCTTTACCATTGGATGATTGGCATTATTGATTCTGTCGTCCCCGCATGTGCGGGGGTATTCCCACTGACCTATCAGACGCCGATCTAACCCTAGCGTCGTCCCCGCATGTGCGGGGGTATTCCCTCAAAAAAAATAGGAGAAGACATAACATTAGGGTCGTCCCCGCATGTGCGGGGGTATTCCTTCGATTCAACCCTCTAAAACTTATAGTATCGATGGCAATTTAATTGGACTACGATCACTTAACCTAAACAGCGAGTTTAAAAAGATAGAAGCGTCATTGGAGAGTCTATGCGAGTTATTGACTGAGTAAAGAGCTTAGCGGCAAAAAATTGCAAATTTTAAAGGGATCTGATCAAACTTTAATTGTTTGGCGAAGAATATAATTAAGAATCGGATTGATATTCGAATTTATATGAATACTTTGAAGGTTGAAAGAATTTAATCAAAATTAAAGAGTTGAGTTATGGGTTTTATTATACGACAAATAAATTTCAAAAAATGCGTCGTAGTAGATCGGCAGATATTTTAATTTCATCTCCGTGAAATAGTTCCGCAAGTAGTTCTACGCCATCGACTACGCGGGGACCGGGTCTGGAAAAATGTGCATTGGCATTGACAGCATAAACGAGACCTAAACCATTCTTGGCCTCAGGTTGTGACAGTAAGATATCGGCCTGAATAAGGGCTCCGTCTAAGTCGAATCCGCAGGGAGAAAAAATTGTAATATCAACTTCTTTGGCGTGAATTTCTTCCCATTCGATTCTTCTGGAACGTTCTCCGGTGTCCCCTAAAACAGGAATTCCTCCCGCAGCTGTTATCATATCCGGAACCCAGTGTCCTCCGTTAAAGAGTGGGTCAGGCCACTCCAAAAACAGTACCCGAGGCTTAGGTTTATCGGCGACTCTATCTTTAACAGCCTTTAAGCGTTCATTGAGGTCGGCCATAATTGCCTCGGCAAGTATCTGGGTACCCGTTGCTGCCCCGACAGTTCCAATGCACTCTATTACTTCTTCTAAGCGTCTCGGATCTAAAGAGACAACATTGGCATGACAGCCAATTATTTCAAGTGCGTCCTGTACAGCCCCCGAAGGCACTGCACATACTCTGCAAAGATCCTGTGCCAAAATTAAGTCCGGATTGATGTCGGCCAGACGTTCGTCATCCAGTGTATAGATGGAAAGACCTGCTGCGATTCTGGAGCTCACTTCCGAATCAATCTGTTGAGCACTCAGTGATCCGTCAACGGGAAGTGCAGTCCCTGAAATAACGGGAATATCACGGGCTTCAATGGGATAGTCGCACTCAAAACTAACTCCGCACAGGCTGTCGCCAAGCCCCAGTTTAAAAACTATTTCGGTCGCCGACGGCAAGAGTGAGACGATTCGCACATACCCATCTTAACAAAATGTAATTTAAGATCCCGGACGTCCTGCTCGGTGCTGTTCTTCGGGATCATATGGACAGTGTCTGCAGCCACGGCCACAGCAGTAGCCTCTGGCTTTAAGGGCAACACAGGTAAATACCATAAATCCGGTTTCAGGGTCGATATAAGTAGATTGTCCCGCATTTACGGCATCATCGTGTGCCACCTGCACCTCTATTGACCATTTTGGTGATGAATTTGAAGAATCTGTCACTGATGTTTATATTTTTAAAGTATTGAAATAAGATTTTATTTTATTTACGAAGATAACGGTGTTGATGACTTATTTTTAGAAGATCTTAGGTTTAAATTTTAATTTGATTTGTAATACCGATAATTTTTGCGGAATCATAAACTTTGTGCCGTAACTGTATGATCTGAGAAACTAAATTAACAGGTGCGAGCAAATACTTGAATTAAACAGC
The DNA here is from genome assembly GCA_027451605.1 of Acidimicrobiales bacterium. Classification (GTDB taxonomy): domain Bacteria; phylum Actinomycetota; class Acidimicrobiia; order Acidimicrobiales; family JABEUL01; genus JAJZNL01. The sequence goes on along the minus strand of DAIDJA010000045.1, from coordinate 7,811 downwards.
TTATTGCATTTTGGATCAAAGATATAAATTCCTAAAACCTAATTTCTAAGCTTTTAAAGGTTTTATGTTGATAAATCAATAGGTGTCCCAACATAGATCCGATTTAATGAAACAATTATTAAAGCAGCTGATGACACAATTAATGGCTCATTTAAGCCTAATGTTTCGTTGAAGCCTAATGATTCAGTGTAGGCAGTGATGTAAGATGCTGTGAATATTATCGAGTTTTCTGCGACGTATTTTGAGATCCAATTATCTCTGAATTGAGCCAATGGATTGGGTATATTTATAATTGAATTTTAGTGGCCGGTTGATGTTTTAAGAGGCCGGTTTTAGTTTGATTACCCACTCCGAGTCGATCTAAACCTGTAACAACCGAAATTCAAAATATTTTGCATATTCGAAGAACATCAGTTACTTTTGGGTATAACATCGGCGTAGGCAAAGCCGTTTCGTTCAACAATTTCGCCAACTTCAACTTCAATCGGGTGCGAGAAACCCGGACCATTAACCACGACAGTATGGAATTCTCCGTATTCACCACACGGATCAACATCTTTAGGTAACGAGTCCAAAAGTTCTTTGTCGAACCATCGCCCCGCAATTTCTTTAGGAGCTTTGGATAAATTTACACAGGCCACAATTGCCTGTAAACCCAGGTCCAACATGTTTTGAGCAACCTCGGGTGTCGGACGAAGCCAGAGTGGGAAAACGGGAGTTACTCCGGTTCCTTCTAGTTTTGATTCGCGATATTGACGGATGTCTTCCAAGAATAGGTCCCCAAAAACCATCGTATCCACATTGTCTTCTTTGGCCTTAAACAAAGCGGCTGACATAAGATCCTCGTAGTCTTTATTAGGGCACGGCCACGGGAGTTCAACCACATGAAGAGGCAGGCCAAGTGCTTCGGCCTGTTGCTCAAGCAATTTGCGCCGAACTTCATGCATCGATACTCGTTCAGCTGCGGCGTTAATTGTTGTCAAAAGACCGACCACGTCAACCTCTCCACCTACCCTTGCTTCGTGAAGAGCCAATGTACTGTCTTTTCCGCTGGACCAACTCATCCATGCCCGAGGGAGTTTGGCTGTTTTTTTTGGAGTATTATTAATCGTCATAATTTAATACCCTGCAGATTCCGGATTGATGATTGGGACTCTTAGCCATGAGATCATTTGACTTAATTGATCATAAGCTTTAAGTCTTGCGCTGTCTGAGCCGTCGGACTCTGCTTTTTCGATTGCGTCCCACAGACGGTGTACCATCGAAGGGCCCAGTTCCAACAGTCCCGCGGATCCGGCAGTTGTCCACTTGGCAAGTATATATCTGACAAGAGCTCCTGCGGGAATTCCGGTCTTGCATGAAAGGCTATCAACGGTGGTCATGGGATCAAGATGTGTATAAATAGCGACATCTGCTTTTAAATTTGCGTTGGGGTCGTCATCTGACCAGGGTCCGGTCCACGCATTTAATTCTATTGTTCTGAGTTGATGTTGATTCATATTTATTTATACTGGCTTGAAATTCCAAACAATACATTTATTGTATTGAAATTA
>DAIDJA010000045.1:0-6248 GCA_027451605.1 Acidimicrobiales bacterium | reverse complement strand
TGATATTATTAGTGTACAATTTCCTTTAAATCTTCCTCCATAACGATACCGTATGTTTTTTAGCTATTACCTTCTTTCTGCATTGGGTCCACAAGTACAAAAATATTTGTGGTGGAAGAAATATTTAACAGCCTTTCAGATGGTAAGTAGCACACGTTTGTGTTTGTGTGGCACCCATTAAAAAACTTTCATCTCTTAATTAATTTTGCTTTTAAATATTGTACATTTGACATTTAGGTTATTGTGTCAATGGCTATTGAATTTGTATCGGAAAATCAGCGGTTCTTATAATGACCTGATTTAGTTAATGGCCATTATAAGTTTTTCGATCAATACGTTTTGGGATTCATCTGCAAAACTAATTGAATACGAATGTTTAAATAGTTTAATTTGGGAAAAATGATGTTGTTTTATGGGACTCCAACCATCGCGTAGATTCCGCCGTAATCCGTCCACCACCATGCTTGATTTAAAGTCGACATATAACAGTCAGAATGGTTGTAAAAGTACTTGATTGCAGAATAAGTTCCGGGAAGAAGTTGGTTGCCATATTGACTCATATCAGTTGGTTGTACTAAAGACTTTCCGTTCGTCGTGACCAGCGAATTGTTATATTCGATATTTGAACAAATCAGATAGTACTGATTCCCGATATCAAATACGGGACTTACGAAATCAAGGGTGTGGGTTTGGGATATATCTTTTTGGAAATGAGCTAAATAATATTGGTTTGCCTTATTATTTTCTTGAATAATGTCTGTGATTTGTGAATTTGACATAAAATCTGCAGGCAGCGGAGGTATGTTTACCGGAAATGTATTAGAAGTGTCAATGGCTTGAAGCCAATTTCTGATCTGTAGAGCGGTAGCGGATAATAACGTATTAGCCTGGGTCGGTGCGGACTGAATAATATTTGTTGTGGCATTTGAATATGATCCCATCAAGGGTTGAGTTTTAGGACCCGAATAGATCGAAACTGTGTCAATCATCCATACCGACGTTGGGCTGTTTTGTGAGAATATTGCAAACCTTGTTTCGTTGTTTCCGTCATAATCTTTACCCAACATCTGGGCCAAAAAGTATATCGGGTAGGTACTTTGGATCGGTGCCGTAAAAGCTATTTGGTCGTATGCCAGAGGCCATGGCTGGCACCCGCAGGAAAGCGCACCGACCACTATATCAACCGCCGAAGGGATGGCATAATTGGATAGTTCAGCTACGTTGCGGGATAAAACGGCTTCCGTAAAAGGTGTCCAAACATTGTTAATTACTGACTGCTCGATCTGTGGATTTAAGACACTGTTGAAGTTTGTTATCGTTATGGGAGTTTGTCCGGAATTTGGTGTTGTTGAATTCGGCGGGTAGGTACCGTTATTTGGAATCCCTGTATTTCCCAGATATTCATAGTTTGATGCTTGCTGAACCAGATGGTTAATTTTTGGGACTACAACGAAAACAAGAAGGGATATGATCAAAGCTATGGTCATTATCGGTATAAGAGTTGCAAAGACAATAATTTTGCCGCCGCGTTTTTTCGAAGTGTTTTGATAATTGGAGTTATTATATTGTTGCCCGTGAAATTGATTGTAAGCAGGAGCATAATTGGTTTTAGAATGGTTGCCACCCGTTTTGTAAATCTGACCGATAAAGCTATTTTTAGGGGGAGGTTTTGAAAAACTTACCGGGTCGATGCCATATTGCTGATTCAGGTAGTTTTGATCATAATAGGAAAAGTTTTCATTTCTATATTTCTCCAGATCTTCCTGAGACCATCCGGAGTTTGTGTAACTTTGTCCAGCGACCGGAGATTCATTTGCACCCGCGCCACCGTTGGAGTTAGATTCGGTCAGATGCCATACACCGGAGGCGTCTTGCCACCACTTTGATTCATTATTTTCGCTCATTTTTGGCTTTTCACTAATATCTTTTGTTTGTCCGGGATCTCTGTTTTGGCTAAGGTCTGTGCTTTGTCTAACTTCTCTGTTTTGGCCGGGTGAATTTTCATTTATTGCCAAATTTTAAAATTCATGTTTAGTTTTATATCAGTTCTTGAGTATCGCATCGAAAAAGTTTATTTCAGGGATATTCTTTTCTATAAATGACTATAGCGTAATATCTAATGAATTGAAGTGAAAAGTGAAATTTTCCAATTGGACTTTATTGCCGAAATATTAGCCTTGAAATATTGCCGGCGAAGACGTTCTCTTAATTTTTAAAATTCCGAAATTTAACTTTTAAATCTCATAGGATAGGCCCGAAACCATTTATAGTTAAAAAGTTCGGGTACTCAATTTATGACCTTTAACTCTCCACCGCTTAAAATCGGTAACTTGACGCTAATTTTCCAAATTCGTTATGTTTAGATTTGCTGCGCTTGGTGTAAAATATAAGTTATTGCTATTGGTTTTAACAGAGGATATTTAAGTGGCCGAGATAGAAATTGGTATTGGTAAGTACGGCAGACGAGCATACGGATTTGATGATATTGCTATAGTTCCGTCAAGAAGAACCCGGGATCCCGAAGACGTTGACATAGCATGGGAGATTGATGCCTTTAAGTTTGAGCTCCCTTTAATGGGTTCAGCCATGGATGGAGTGATAAGTCCGACCTCGGCAATTGAGATCGGCAAACTTGGGGGTGTTGGAGTCCTAAATTTAGAGGGACTTTGGACAAGATATGAGGACCCAAATTTGCTATTAGATGAGATAGCTTCTTTGGACAATGATAAAGCTACGGCCAGAATGCAGCAGATCTATCAGGAACCCATAAATCTTGATCTCGTAACTCAAAGAATTCAGGAAATAAAGTCGGCAGGAGTGATAGCCTGTGCCTCAGTAACTCCTCAAAAGACCGAGTTCATGCATAAGGCTATAGTACAGGCCGAACTGGATCTTCTTGTAATCCAAGGTACTGTGGTGTCCGCAGAACATGTTTCTAAAAATGAAGAGCCTTTAAATCTTAAAAAATATATTCGCGAACTTGACATTCCCGTCGTAGTCGGAGGCTGTGCCTCCTATCAGGCAGCTTTGCATCTGATGAGAACCGGAGCCATGGGAATATTGGTAGGAGTAGGACCGGGTAATGCCTGCACCACAAGGGGGGTGTTGGGAATAGGAGTTCCTCAGGCCACTGCTATTGCAGATGCCGCAGGAGCCAGAGCCAGACATCTAGAAGAGACGGGAGTCTATGTACAAGTAATTGCGGACGGAGGAATGTCAAGGGGAGGCGACATCGCCAAGGCAATAGCTTGTGGAGCCGATGCCGTCATGTTGGGATCACCACTGGCTGCTGCCTATGAAGCTCCGGGTCGAGGTTATCATTGGGGAATGGCCACTTTTCATCCCACTTTGCCGAGAGGTACCAGAGTAAGGGTCGACCAACGAGGTTCCCTAAAAGAAATACTTTTGGGACCGGCTCATGAAAACGACGGAAGGATGAATCTTTTCGGAGCCCTTAGAACTTCAATGGCAACTTGCGGTTATGCGACCATTAAAGAGTTTCATAAAGCCGAAGTAATGGTGGCTCCGTCATTACAGACCGAAGGCAAGTCGCTTCAGAGAAGCCAGCATGTCGGAATGGGTAGCTAATCCGACATTGGAACTCTCCTTTGGGCTAAAATATAGAAGTAGTAATCAACTGGAGGACTAGCTGTGAATCTTCCCCCCTCTGCTAAACTAGGTATTATAGTGGACACTTCTGAAGCCGGAGCGCATGTATGGATGAAAAAGGGACTTTGCAGGGATCTGGATCCCGAATTGTTCTTTCCCAGTGACGGCGCGGGGGTTATAAAGGCAAAAAAGGTCTGCAAAAAATGTAAAGTAGTGGAAAACTGCCTTGAGTATGCCCTGGCAAATCGTGTGGATCACGGAGTTTGGGGAGGTGCTTCCGAAAGGGAACGCAGGCGCATATTGAAAAAGCGAAAGACGGAGGTCGCAGAGGTATTGACGGTTGTTTCCAACTCAGATGATTATTGATTTGAGTTGCTAGAGTCCGTTATAAATATCAGTGAGGGTAAAGATAAATCACTGATTCAAAGACTTAAGTCTGTCTGTTCAAGTTCTTTGCTTGACGTACACGTTGACTCCCTTCACAACAGAAGTGTTTTTACATTGGCCGGAGACAATTTGGTTGATGATGTAAAGTCTTTGGTGAAAGCCGCAGTAGACATGATCGATCTTAGCCGTCACAAAGGTCTTCATCCCAGATTCGGAGTTGCCGATGTTATTCCCTTTATCGTATTGCCCGGACTCGCAGATACGCCCATGGAAGACGCGATATTAGCTAGAGACGAATTTTTAAAGTGGTGTACTAACGAACTCAGAGTTCCCGCAGTTTCTTACGGACCGGAGAGAACTCTACCGAATTTAAGAAGACAACTGGCCAAGGAAAATTCAGGACTGTATGAAGAGACTCTTTATTCCCCTAAAACAGGTGTTATTGCCGTAGGTGCCAGAAAGGCCCTGATAGCATACAATATTTCGGTTAAAAATTTGAGCCTTGAAGAAGGCAGAGAAATAGCTTCAGACCTTAGAAGTGATGAGTTACGACTTCTTGCCTTCAGTTATGAGGACAAGATTCAGATCTCATGTAACTTGGTTGCTCCTTGGGTTTTAAATCCGAGTCATGTTTATAAAGCGGTGGATGCATTAGCTAAAGATATGTATGGCAAAATTCATAGAACCGAACTTGTGGGATTGCTCCCTCGAAGTATCTTAAATGATATTGACCAAGCTCAATGGGAGAAACTGGATTTGGGCATTTCAAAAACAATCGAGTATCGACTTAGTCAAATTAAAAACTAGGGTCAAATTAAAAACTAGGCGATGAAAAAACTGTAGGCTGACTGGCCACAGTCTATTTTTCATATTTGGTTAGAAAATATTAAGATGCAGTAACTTTTGTAACGGTACGAGGTCTAATCAGGGATCTGGCTCTTCTGATGCGCCGTCTCTCCCTTTCGCTCATTCCGCCCCATATCCCGAATTTTTCTCCGGTAATTATGGCGTATTCCAAGCATTCTTCCCTGACTACACATCCTTTGCATACCGATTTGGCTTCTTTTGTCGAAGCTCCTCTTTCGGGATAAAACAGTTCGGGGTCCACTCCCATGCAGTTGGCGCGTTTCTGCCAAGTCATGTCGTGTTCTCCAAAAATAAGTTGTATGGCTTCCATGTCTTTGAGCCCCCTTTACTAATTTACAACTGTGTAATTACATTTATGTAATTATTACATATTATCATAAAATATCCAAACAAAATTACGCTATGTGAAGTTATATTACCACTCAAAGTGAACTTATAACCTCTTTGTGGTCCTTTTGTTATCCATGAAATCCATCAAAACATACTTGCCCAAAGTTTCATTGGAAGTAAAGAACGCCTTTCCTTTGTTAATTTCGGTAATGGTTTTTATGAAACCGGTAAGAAAAATTGTGGATTCAAGCATAAAGGTATTTATTCTGATGCCTGCCTTGGTACATCTGAGGACTTCTGCGAGCGTCCGGTCGATTGTTTCTTTTACCGGAGGGTAGTGGAAATAGGGTTGACCGTATTTGTCTATATGAGCCGTCGGTTCACCGTCGGTTATCATGATGATCTGTTTCTGTCCGACTTGACCTTTGAGAAGCTTTCTTGAGATATTGAGACCGTGGGCCATGTTGGTACCATAGCCGTAGTTCCATGTGGTCTCGGGGAGTTCATTGTACTTTATAACCGAAGCTGTTTCGGCGAATCCCACTATTCCCACGTAGTCCTTAGGATACTTGGAACTGATCAGCCACCAGAGAGCCAGTGCGACCTTTTTGGCCGGCAGGAAGTTTTCTTTCATCGGCATTGAAAGGGACAGATCAAGCATTATAACCGTTGCCGCCCTGACGGACTCTTCTTTTTTTATGACCATAAAATCATTTTCGGATAATTTCACGGGAATTGTTGGACCGTTATTAAATATTGCCTGTTTAATTGTTGAAGTAATATCGAGATCCATTGGATCGCCGAATTCATAATTAGAAAGTGTGTCCGAAGAGTCGATTCCCTGACCGACCCTTATAGTGGAATGGAGGTCAAACATGGAACTCTTCAGATCACCGAAGAGTTCAGCCAGGGCTTTACCGGCAATTTTAGACAGACCTTTGGGAGTGAGTTTTAAAGTGTTTTTATCTTTGTCGATCAGACCCGACCTTTCCAGGGTGCCTCCGATGTCCTTTAGGGCCATAATGGAGTTATAAGCTTCATCTGAAAGCAGTTTT
>DAIDJA010000044.1 GCA_027451605.1 Acidimicrobiales bacterium | reverse complement strand
ATGGGGACGGTGCCTGATGATGCTAAACAAAAAGAACGCCTAGAGACACTTTGTAGGCAGGTGACCGATCATCTAAAAAATCATAAGTGAGGCAAAGTTCTATAAATACCTCCGAGATATTTGGAATTTAGCTGGCAACTACCCAGCATGTCAAACCTGCGTCAAACGAACCAAAGGTTACCAAATAAAATTTAACAACATCATCCAACATACCGGTAACGAATCTTTGGACAAGATAACGCCACGTGTATCAAACAATACAAAAGCTTCGGAATGATCCCCCCATCAATCTTAAAATATTTTTATGGCGCTAAGGTAGTTAATCCGCGCATTTCCTTCACAGTAAAACGAATTTTTCTCAATTTTCGCAATGGCACTTCAAACAACCAATAAGTAATTTCTGACAGAACAAAAATGACAAGAAGCCGTAATCCGAAAAGCGGCCACGGGCTCATATGAGTATTCGTTGTATTCACCTGCAAAACAACTATCCAACCCCAGACATACATTGTATAAGTTAGATTTCCCAGGTGGATTAACGGTTGGTGACTCAGGACTCTTGCACGTTTTGAATCGGGGGTTAAGACCATATATGGCATTATCATCAATGTAAATATGTCGGCCATGGGAATACCTAAAGTTGACGAAAATACTGTCATTATCGTTACAAATGACATAGATATTGCCAGTCCGATGAATCCAATCCAAGCGATATAGGGTGCCCAATTACGATACCAATCGGGGATTCTGGTAGACAATCTTCCCGTAGAAGCCCACAGCGCCACTATGCATCCGATCATTATGGCGTCTAAACGAGTATCGAATGAATAATAAATTCGCTGGGGACTATGCGTTATTTCAAAAATTATAATTCTATAGATCCAAATAAAAATAACGGTGCCAATTGAGAATTTCAACAGAGCCTCTTTATCATATTTTTTAAGAAAAAATACTAAGAAAATCACCCAGATTATATAAAATTGCTCTTCCAGAGAGAGTGTCCATAATTGTGCGAACACGGCGAATCCATGACCATATGTGGCTACTACAAAAATATCCTCGTAGTAAAAAATAGCTGCTAGCGTCGAATAAACATATTGAAGTAGGTAATCTCCTTGATGGGTGATCCATCCAAAAAGGAGTACGGCAATACTGGCAACATATAGGGCCGGAAGCAATCTCAATGCTCTTCTTATGTAGAAGTTTTTAATACTAATTTTACCGACTCGATCGTATTCGGTAAGGAGAGATAAAGTGATTACGAACCCGCTTATGGCCATCCATGTATTTAATCCGATCCAAAATCCACGTCTCCAGGATTGATCATTGTGTGCTGCGATAACCAATAATGCCATCGGCGCTCTTATCGATGTTAGCTCAGGCCTAAACCTAATAGATCTAATATCGTCGCCTTCAACCGCAGGATAATATCTTTGATTTTTTACTTTCACGCTTTGAGTAGACTGACAGTACCTAATTAAGTTTAGAATAATGTATCATCCAGATTTAAGATGAAACATTAGTTAATCTTAGCATTTTGGTTTCAATTTGTGTAATTCAGATGGTGACTAAATTGGAGATTGTATTGATATGGGGGATAACTTGATGATTCAAATTAAATGTCTCATTTAATTAATATTCAATTGAGGATTTATGCCATTCAAAACACAAGTCCAGACGGGGACTTTACTTCGGTTTCAGCGATCGGATCAGGCGCTTGTGCAATTCACATAATTTTTGATAGAAGCGCCTTTACGGGCCTACAGTAGGGTGATTCGAAATACTTAAATTGCAGCAAAACAATTACCTTGTATTACTCAATCCAAATTCTACAATTTTCTTTTAGGAGTTGAGATTAGTGAAACCGGCACGATCCAATTTCAATTTGGTGTTTAAGGCATAGGGGTAAATATACTGAAATTAGCTAATATCACGCAATATATTGGTAGCAGTTACTATCCCCACAATTCTCCTAGGTTTATCATGAAGATGAATTTGACTTACAAATTGCTCTAACCCCAGGGATAATATCGATAAAAATCCACGCTGGCGACAATAGAATCAATCAGTGCCCAAAGCCAAGAGGCTAAAGAGGTCAGACTTAGTATCAATAAAATTATTGCGGATATTGCTGCATCGCCTGAATACGGACAATTTGAGGTATTGAAGGCCGGACAGCTGGTAACGGTTCGCGAAACGGCGGTTATATATGCTACAACAAGAATGAAGTATATAGGAACGGTAACCCAAAATTTAACTTTGTTGCGCTTATATGTGTAGAGCCATGTCCACGGACCCAGAAAAATTGCCAATATGATTGCGACTGATTTGCTTTTTGCAAAACCCAGCCCGGGTGCATAAGGGTATTGTGCGTGGGGAGGGTAGCTCGGATAATTTTGAGCATATGGTTGTTGAAAGTATTGACTGTTCTGCGTCTGGAACTGAGAGCCGTAGTAGTTTCCCTGACCGGGCTGTGCATAATTGGTATTGTTGGTTGTTTGAGCGCCGTATGGTAATTGAACACCACAGAACTGACAGCTAGCCGAGCCTTCGTTATTATATTGATAACAGTTAGGACAGTTCATTATTGCAGTGAATGAATTTCAATATCGATGACTTAATGTCGTCATTTATATATACGTCAAAATAGCAGATTCTGATTAACAATACGTTGTGATAACAAATGATCTCAGTCGATATGTCACAAATATTATACCTAATTCTGATTATAGGGATGTTTTTAATTTAAGTTTACATAATGTTGTCATTGTCTTTTTAAGTCGGTCACGTAGAGTTGACACTTTCACGAGGTTATGGGTAGCCTCCAGGAGAAATTACCTTTTCGCTTATTGACCTCGGATCGACTGACGAGTGGGTAGTCGCCGCTTTATAAATTGCAAAACAAATCTGTAGCGCATTTGTTGCATCTAAAGGTGTCATCTCTGCAGTGGAGGAACCCGATGACATAGCATCCAAAAAGTGTTTTGCGGAATGGTCAAATCCGGCTCCCCAGTCCGAATCGATTGATTCAAAATGCATAAATGATCTATTTTGTTCCTTCCCGTCATATATTGACAGGGGCGGAAGGTTTAAAAGCTCTCCGGTACATTTTGTAACCCATATGAAACCCTCGTCTCCGATTATCTCAACAAATTCATCAGCACCATAGTAAGAGCTATTCATCCATAAATTGTGACCGTAAGCAGCATCTAAGATGCCGAGTAAGTTGTTGTCTTCGTAATCAAGCAGTGCCACGAACGGTTCAAAAAATGTATGCTGTCTCCGCATTGTAGCTTGAAGGGATATTATCTTTTGGTCTACTATCCACTGAGATATGGCAATCTTATGGATCATGTCATCAAAGATATGACCTCCGGGACTTTCCTGATTAAACCTCCAAGTATATCCATCGGGATCCAGTCCGACTTGAAATTCAGAGTCAGTTTGGCCAACCAAAGTATGCACTCTGATTTGTTGGGGTGTACCTATTAAACCGTCTTTGATAGCCTGTTTGGCTTTAACTAAAGGCGGAAAATGATAAAAGCACTCATTAATCCTAAAAATCACATCTGCCTTGCTCGCTGATTTTGTCATCTTCACAGCATCCGTAATTGAAGTTGCGATTGGCTTTTGGCACGAGATGTGCTTACCTGACTCAGCCGAAGCTATCACGTGATCATGGTGGAGAAATGTTGGAGTCAATATCTCAACAGCATCTATTGAATCGTCATTCAGAAACTTCTCCAGATCTGAATAAACCTTTTCAACACCCCATTGCTCAGCTTTGTTTTTTGCCTTGGCACTATCAATATCACAGACAGCGACCACTTTGCACCTGTCATCATTCAGGTAACCCCGTAAACTGAGATCCGCAATGTTGCCGACTCCGACTACACCCACTCCGATTTTTGAGTTTGCTTCGATAGCTACCATTTTATTAATCTAATTATTATTGACAAAAAGGAGAATCTTGTTATAACAATGCTTCTTCTAAAAGTTTAATGGCTGAACAAAATTAAAGTTTTAGATTTAATTTTAAATTTTATTTGCTTTAAATGTTCCCATACAAGCTAGTCGCTGCCTAATTCGGGAGGATACCGTTTTTGAGGCTCTTTGAAATTTTTACAAATTTGGATTAGAATCATATGAATGCCTTTTGGCCCTTCTTGGAATTGCGGGAGAAATATGCAAAAAAAGTTTAGATTAATTTCAATTCTATTGTCAGTTTTAGTATTGTCTTTTGTGTTAACGTCGTGTTCTTCAGGTAATACCGGTAACAATGTATCATCCACTACGTTAAAGAAGCCGGGTTCGCTGACGGTATCGAATATATCTTCGTTTTCTTTGCAAGATCAAGTTACTTTCACTTCAATCGAAGGAATTATTAATCGGCAGTCCCCGAATCTGTACCTGATATACAATTCGTCGACAAATGTTCAACAGGGTTCTGCTTTTTGGCTAACACATGCAGTTAATTTACCATACAGTACCGTTGATCCGATGTCAGTATTTATTAAGTTCAAGTCGGTGCTTAAGGGATTAATTATTTGGGATCCCAATATGGTGGTCGACACTCAAAATGTTGCGGTAACTTTAGCCGGATTGAAAGATGCAATTCCATGTAGTCCGCAGATGGCGCAGACCCTTGAAGCGGCTCCGTATAACTTTAAGGTTTTAGTGGATCTTAGAACTCATCATTTCACGAATCGATTTAACACTTATAAGTGGCTAGTCAATTACATTCATCCCGAAATCAAGAAATTATCTTTTCCGGTTTGGATAGGTGATCCTGACGGTTCAAATTCCGGTGACGATCCTTCTTTAAGGGATTGGTCCACCCAGCATTACGGTATTGATTTTGAAGCTGATGCCAATACCGACACGAATGTTTTAAATCTTATTTTTGGATTATTCCCCAAAGATTCACCCGTTTACGGATACATTTTCTATCAAGATGCTCAATACAAAAAGACTAATCTTCCGATTTTGGAAGGTATATCGGTTGGAGATATTTCAAAGGCGGGAGACTATCTGGTACCTACTGACGGTTTCCACAACCTGTCTGTATTTTCTCAACTTAAGCCGGTAAAAACTGTTTTACCAATGTGGAATTCGGCTACTCTGACACCAAATAAGTCTAAAACTTATGTCTTATTTGCCACTACCGACGGGGATAATATGGCATATGATCAGGGATTCTTTTTGTTGCACCAGCTCCAAAATCCGAACTTCGGTAAGGTTCCTTTGGGAATTTCAGTTTCCGTTAATCTGGCTCGATTGGCACCCACAATCTATCAATATTATTTGCAGCACAGCGGTAGTAATGACATATATATTGCCGCTCCGAGCGGAGCGGGTTATGCTTATCCTTCCATGATGCCTAATTTAAGTCAATACCTGGCCTCATCCAAGAAAGCTTTGGCTTATGCGGGCCTTAAATCAGTCTGGATTTTGGATAATGAATATGAATCTTCTCCTTCGCAGGCGACCGTAAACCAATACGGTAGGGTACTTGATCCCGCAGGGATCTTTGCAGACTATGATAATTTTAAAGGAGGTTTTCTTACCCCCAACCCACCGGCTATTTCTTTTGCCACAAATAATGTGCCGGTAGTCCATGATGTTTACGGCCTGGGTCAGTTGAATACAGTAAATTCGATTGAAGCGACTGCGAAATTAGCTACCAGCGGGCCGGGGTTTGTTTTTGTCGGACTTGATGCATGGAACTTAAATTCGACCGACGTACAACAGATGATGGCTAAACTGGGTCCGAACTATGTAGCCGTTACCCCGGATCAATTTGTCGGTTTAATTAAGGGTGCTCAAAAGGCCCATGAAATATCGTCGGGACTGACAAAGTAATATTTGTAGCTCCGGATATTTACTGAGATCGACCCGAAGATGAAATCAAGACAATAAATATATTGGATTACTAGTCTCTTGCTATCGACATTGAAAAATTAGATAGAAGTTGACCTTCAGCGGATTGCTTAGACAATCCTATCAATTGACAGTTTAATTTATAAATCTATGTATTAGTAGTTCCCTAAGCGATCAACGCTATTTGCGATCGAATTTAGGATACTTCCAATATCAGAAAGCTCTCGAGTGAATTCTGCCGTAACTCCCGTGAGCTGATTGATATCAAAAGCTTCCGCAATTTTTTCCAAGGAAGTCGTGATGTTGACTACTAGTGATTCGACCATACCTCCGACTCCAATCAAATTATAAATATTTGATAGAGTCTCATTAATTCCCGCTAAGTTTTCGTTGATTCTCTCAAACACATCTTGATTTTGAACCTCTGACATTATTTCACTCCTTCGCATTATTTGTCTTTCAGCTTAACTTGGCTACTGAAATAGTATCATATTTCGTTTCTGGTAGAAAGTTAAAAGTTTCTTTAAATAATTAATTTTACAGATTTTTTAATCGGCAAAACATGGTTGTCTTTAAGGATTTAGAATTTGAGAATATCAGTAACTTTTAGGTCAGGTTTAAATAGTCGGACAGTTCATTTCAAAACTAAATAGACGTTATTAATATCCGTGTCTTGAATAAGGTCCGGTTCAAAATTCTATAGACTAATTTAGTAGTTTTAGATTTAAAAGGAGAATCATGGACTTGCTTCAGGAATTTAAGAAGTTTTTGTTACGCGGTAACGTAATAGAAATTGCAGTTGGAATTGTAGTTGGCACAGCTTTTAATCAGTTGGTTCAAGCATTTGTCAGAGACATATTGACACCAATAATTTCAATACCGGGTACCGTAAATTTTTCCCAGCTCTCTCTTAAAATAGGAGGAAGCATTTTTAGCTACGGCGACTTTTTGAACCTTTTGGTGAGCTTTTTGGTAATTTCCGCTTCGGTATTTTTCGTTGTCGTCAAGCCGGTAAATTACTTAAATTCCAGACGGCAGGCAAACACCGAGGCCGAAACTAAAACCTGCCAATACTGTGTAAGTGAGGTGCCGATTCAGGCTACCAAGTGTAAATTCTGCACTTCAGAACTTGTCGTAGGCTAGAAGTCGTAATACGGAAGTGCTAATTTAGTTCAAATATTTGGTAATTTATCCGCTTTCGTTATTTTTGAAAATTGGATAAGTTCTAAATTTGCCATTAATAGACTGTTACGGTAATCGAGTTTTCATCGGTATTAACCTCCCGACATTGAACCGACTATATAGAAGGTTTTAATACCAAAGGCAATATCATCGGGAACCGTGGCGTCTTGGTCGAAGTCGGAAAAGTCTTCGTCTTCAAAAAAGTATCGTATGAACGGCCTGCGTTTTTTGCTATTTATGTCGCGAATCGTTCCTTTAAGCTGAGGTAAATCAACTTCCAATCGATTTAATATCTCGGTTATAGTTGGAATTTGATCAGTTGACACGACAAGATTTTCGGATGTATTTGCCAATACTTTAAGGTGTCCCGGAAGTGCCACTTTTACTGTATAAATGTTTGTACCTCCAGTGAAAGTATTCTCGGCAGTCCGGATATTATTTGTGTCCAACTATCTCCTTCATCGGCCGAGGCAAATATCTCGCCGGTGGTAGTCCCCATATATATTCCGCATGGATCCAGATTGTCTACGGTCATCGAGTCTCGGAGTACGTTAGCATATGACGTTCCGGGAAGTCCATTGTCAAGACACTCCCATTCGTTGCCTCCCACTTTCGTACGATAGACACGGAGTTTTCCTTTGGGGGGATAATGTTCCCGATCGGAAGTTATGGGTACCACAAAAGCCATTTGTGGATTATGAGGATTTACACAAATCGGAAATCCGAAATCCGTAGGTAGGTTGCCGCTTATTTCATACCAGCTGTCGCCGTAGTCGTCACTTTTCATGACATCCCAGTGCTTCTGCATGTAGAGGACATTTGGTTTGAGGGGGCTATTGGAAATTTTATGAACGCAATGTCCAATTTGCTTGTCGGGGTCTGACATGAACTGGGAATTTAACCCGTTATTTATGGCTTTAAAACTTTCACCTTCATCGTCGGATCTGAATGCACCGACTGCCGAAATCGCCACTATGATCTTATTTTTGTCAGTTTGATCAAACAGTATCGTATGCAGACACATTCCGCCGGCTCCGGGTTGGAAATATTTGCTGGAAGTTTGGTGCCTGAACCCGGTAACTTCATCCCATGAATTTCCCGCATCTTTTGATTTAAACAGAGCGGCGTCTTCCACACCGGCGTAAACTGTTTCTTCATCAAAAGGGGAGGGCTGAAACCTCCATACTCTGGCAAATTCCCAAGGATGTGGTGAGCCGTCAAACCACATATGATCCGTTATTTCCCCGCTATATTTGAATTCATTATTAACGGCCTCCCAGTCTTTTCCGCCGTTTCGGGACGTCTGGACGATCTGACCGTGCCACCCGGTACTTTGAGAAGCATACAGACGATCCGGGTTAATTGCGGACCCGGATATATGATATATTTCCCAACCGCCAAAAAGCGGCCCGTCAACTCTATAATTTATTCTTGTCCCGTCGGAAGTTAAAATAAAAGCACCTTTTGACGTGCCGACAAGCAATCTGATCTGAGTCATATTCGCCCCCTATTCAATTTAAGCATTTGTTTGTTGAAACTATTTTAGGGTAATACTGACAATGACGTCAAGTAAAAAGTTTGGCTAAAAATGATCGATGTAAAGGCAGTATTGGGCATTTCTATAAAGTCCTTGGGTCTCGACGGAAATCAGTGAAGGCTATTGAACTTTAGCGTAACTCTTTTCCCGATTGGCATATTTAATCGGATATCCGCACAGGGATAAACTTTAGGTATATGAACGACAGATATTCAGAATCATCATCAAGTGAATTTAACGTGTCCCAAAAGCTACTCTTGGGACCGGGACCTTCCAACTTAACGGACAGCGTTAAACATGCCTTGGCCCAACCGGCACTTGGGCATTTGGATCCGGAATTTCTGGAGATTTTAGATGAGACATGTGACTTACTGAGGTGGATTTTCAAGACTGAAAATAAGGTTACATTTCCTATCTCGGCGACTGCGAGTGGGGGGATGGAGGCAGTAGTAAAGAATCTGGTGAACTCTAACGGCAAAGTTGTCATCGCCTCTAACGGAGCCTTTTCTTTGCGCGCTAAAAATATGATGGAACGTTTAGGTGCTAAAGTTACCGAAGTCTCTTCGGAGTGGGGGACTAAAGTCGATGTTTCGCAATTAAATTCGGCAATTAAAGCTATCACTCCTGATTTGATTTGGATCGTTCACGGCGAGACTTCCACCGGGGTACTCAATAAAATTGAGTCAATAGATAAAGGCGATGCGTTACTGGTTGTTGACTGCGTTACTTCATTGGGAGGTGTTGATTTCAGGATGGATGAGTGGGGAATTGATGTTGCAGTTTCCGGAACTCAAAAATGTCTAAATGCTCCGCCGGGATTGTCGCCGGTGTCATTTTCCCCAAATGCTATCAAACGCCTCAAAAAATCTGATTCATGGTATTTTGATCTTGGTTTAATTAATGAATATATAAGTTCTGACGGTCCTAGAACATATCATCACACGGCTCCTATTAACATGAT
This sequence comes from Acidimicrobiales bacterium, assembly GCA_027451605.1. GTDB lineage: Bacteria > Actinomycetota > Acidimicrobiia > Acidimicrobiales > JABEUL01 > JAJZNL01. Next base: position 286 of record DAIDJA010000044.1, on the reverse strand, counting down.
TTATGCACTCAGGGCTTCGCTTTTATATATCAGCAATTTCGGGTTGACTCAAACTTTCGAAAAGCATAGAATTGCAGCCGAGTATCTTTATTCTTGTCTGGAAGAATTGGGAATGGAATTAGTTGTGCCGGTTGACTGTAGATTACCCCAACTTACCACCGTTTTTATTCCTGAAAATTTGGCACATAGAGAAGCGGAAGTTCGCAGAATACTATTAAGTGAGTTTAATATTGAAATCGGAGCCGGCCTGGGAGTCTTTGCCGGAAAAGTTTGGCGGATCGGTATG
>DAIDJA010000043.1 GCA_027451605.1 Acidimicrobiales bacterium | reverse complement strand
TAAATTTACCGGCAGATCATCTGAAGTATACGATATCGTAGAAGCTTATTGCAGGAGACAGGGACTTTTTAGGGATAAGGACACCAAAGAGCCGAGAACGACGGAATTGTTGACGTTAGATTTATCGACAGTAGAACCGTCAATTGCCGGTCCTTCACGGCCCCAGGATCGACTTTTGCTTTCTAGCGTAAAGCTGACGGTAGTTGATTTTATTAAGACAAAAAAAGCTGATTATGTGGAACCACCGGCTTCGAATAGTGAAATTTCAGACGGTTCAATTGTCATTGCGGCAATCACTTCCTGTACGAATACTTCAAATCCCAAGGTTTTGGTAGCCGCAGGAATTCTTGCAAAAAAGGCGGTTAAATTGGGGTTAAAGGTGCCCGATTACGTTAAGACATCACTGGCACCCGGCTCCAGAGTTGTATCAGACTATCTTGAAAAGGCTGGACTCGATTCTTATCTGGCTAACCTAGGTTTTGATCTTGTGGGGTATGGGTGTACAACTTGTATAGGAAATTCCGGTCCGTTAAAGGACGGAGTCAGCCAATTGGTGAGAGAAAAGGATTTGAATGTATGCGCGGTTCTCTCAGGAAATCGAAATTTTGAAGGACGTATTCACCCGGACGTTAAGCTAAACTTTTTGGCATCTCCACCGCTGGTTGTTGCTTATGCAATTGCCGGTAGAATGAATTTGGATATTTCCAAAGATGAACTTGGTATCACTAATGAAGGACTCCCGGTATACCTTAAAGATATCTGGCCGTCAGATGAAGAAATTGATGCTGCCATAGCCGCTTCGATCAGCTCTGATATGTTCGCAGAGAGATACTCGAAAATTTTCGAAGGGGATCAAAGGTGGCGGGCGCTTTCAGGCGATACATCTGACTATTTTACTTGGGATCAGGAATCTACTTATGTTCGAAGACCTCCGTTTTTTGACGGTATTTCCGGTGAACTGACGCCAATCAAAGATATATTGAATGCCAAAGCTCTCGTGAAGGTGGGAGATTCTGTAACTACCGACCATATATCTCCGGCGGGGAATATAGCAAATTCATCTCCGGCGGGCCAATACCTTGGAGAAAAGGGCGTGATACAGATTGATTTTAACTCCTATGGAGCCCGACGCGGAAATCATGAAGTTATGGCGCGGGGAACATTCGGAAATATTAGGTTGAAGAATCAGCTCGCACCGGGTACCGAAGGTCCATATACAACTTGCTTTTTAAGTAATCAAGTAATGTCAATTTATGAGTCAGCTGAAATTTATAAACAAAATAATGTTCCCCTGATTGTTCTTGCCGGTAAAGAGTACGGATCAGGATCCTCCCGGGATTGGGCGGCAAAAGGCGTATGGATGTTAGGTGTCAAAGCAGTTATAGCTGAAAGTTTTGAGCGAATACATCGTTCAAATTTGGTTGGAATGGGAATTATTCCCCTGGAATTAAACCAGGGTGATACATTTGAATCTTTGGGGATAAAAGGTGACGAAACATTTAATATTGTCGGTCTAGAAGTTTTAAATAGCGGTGAAATTCCCAAGCATGTTTCTTTGGAGTGCAATTCAAGTACGTTCAGGCTGAAGGTTAGAATAGATACTCCGGTGGAAGCAGATTATATCCGTAATGGCGGAATTCTCCAGTTCGTTTTGAGAAACATGACTAAATAGTGTTTTAAATATTTAGTTTTAAAACTAGGCAGAATATATTCAGATAGTTGAACTAACTTCGCATCATTTAGTTAAGCAGTTTTTGAAATAGGCAAATTGTCTATATTAAAAAACTCTTATGAGTCGATACAGAATACAGATACTGATTCAGCGTTGAAATTAAAGATTAAGGGATTTAACCAGCAGAACTTTTTGATTCTATGTTAGGGTGAAGTTTATTCCTGAATGCCGCTCGGTTCTCCGGTGCTGTCCATTGGGATAGCAGCCATGCCGGCAATTGTAGGAACCATCATGACTTTTTCGTCTCCATTGATCCCGGCATTTGAATTGGAAACCCCCTGATCTTCTTCAAAGGGGACCGATGATGCTCCCATCGGCTCTATCTTTGGCTTTGTTTCATCGACTAGTTTCTCCTGCAAATTTGCTGACTCATCTACTGTAGGTGCTTCCGGATTTGGCACAGGCATTATCGTTGATTCAGCCCCGGGTATATTAATTCCCCCTACTGCCTGTCTAAGCATGTTTTGGAGATTGGCCAGATCGGCGATTGCCTTTTCCTTTTGATCTATAAGTGAAGTTATTTGAGTTTCCAGGGATTGCCTTTCGGCCGCCAATGCCGCCATCTTTTCGTCGTGTTCTTTCATAAGTTGACCTTGTTTATCTTCCAAACGCAACCGCATTTCTTGTTCACGATTTTGCTCAAGTGTTTCGAGTTCGGCGCGTCGTCTTGAAATCTCCATTTCGGCGGCATCTCTCAGTGATTTAAGTTCAATATCAAGCTCAGCCTTAGCCTCGGAACGAATCATATCAGCCTCAGTTCTAGCCTGCTTCATCTGATCGTCAAGCGACTGTGCCTTTATCTGAAGTTCGTTGAGGTCTTCCTGTGCTTTTTGAACTATCCTTTGAGCCTCCTCATGTGCTGCCTGTTCGATTTTTCCCGCAGACTCAGCAGCTGCATTTAGAAGACTCTGTATTTGCTGACCCAACGTTTCTTCGACGGAGGGCATCGTAACTTTAATGGTTGCCTCGCCGATTGTGTCTTCTGAGATGCTGGCATCAAGTTCATCAACTTTTCTCTGTAAATTTTCGAGGTTCGAATTAGCTATGCTTAATTGGGCTTCGGCAGTGGCGGCCCTTTGAATTGCAGTTTGAAGTTGAGCCAACTGTTCATTCACAAACTTATCTACTTCTTCCGGATCGTAACCCTTTTTATTCTGAGAAAATTGAGGCATCTCTACTCCTAAATTTATTGTCGTTGTCTATTAGTGAATACTTTAATTCTATTTGATTAATAAGTATTTGCACAAAAAATGCAAATAGGATCAGTTGTTTACATATAACAATAATCTGAATACTTAAAACATTAATTCTATTTTATCACTTTCAATAGTTATAGCAATACTCTTGGTGTTTTTTCAGTATAAAAATTACACTCTATGCGATAATCAGCGGAAAAATATAACTGAAAGTAATTATATATAGGTTAAGTAGATAACTTCGATTTCCAAAATCTCACTTTGGATTTCCGTCTGCTTTCAATCTTCGAGCAACATCAAAAGACAAATTCAGATGCTTTAAATTAGGGTGACAATTGTGGACCCTGTTCTAAGATTTTAAATTTGGATTGGGTAACCTTAAAATCTTGACAATTGCGGATCTCTGTTGCAACCTTAGTAATTGCAATCTGCTATAATTGCACTATGCAACAAATAGAACCAAAGTCTAGCGAACTGACTGAAGCGCTATTAAGTGCAAGTAGGGCAATGGTAGCAATAGCGGCAAAGTCTTTTTCGTTAGTTGAAGACAAAATTACTTTAAGCCAGTATCGGGTCTTAATAATTCTAGCTACGGAGGGATCCCAGCCACCTTCAGCATTGTCAATCCGTTTAGAGTTGAAGCCTTATTTTATCACTCGAATATGTGATCGTCTCATTGAATCAAGGCTTATCACGAGAAAGAGCTCAACTCTCGATCGCAGGAAAATCGAATTGATAATTACAAAAAAAGGCAAGAATTTGGTATCCAAAGTAATTAATGCCCGTATTGCGACTCTCAACGTAATTGCAGATAAAATTGCTGCAGATAAACACAAGAGAGTTGCGGAAGCATTTGCGTGTTTTGCCTATGAGGCATCTGAATTGTTTGAAGAGAGGTTTCATTCGGAATGGTTGCCATAAATAAAAAATACAAAAAATGATTAGTTGGTCAGTAGAAGATTCATAGAATGATTAAAAACGTAAGAAATGCTCACGAAAAATTTACAAACTGGCTTTCGGAGACAAGTTACTTCAAAAGATGGCTTCTCCTCGGTATCATGCTTGGAATTGCAGCCGGAGGAGGTGCTATTTTATTCTATTCAGCATTACTATTATCTACAAATGTATTTATGAGAATTGTCGCTGATTATAGGGTTCCGACACCATTTGCCGAAGGTAATTCAATCGGTTCAATTCAATATTTGAAAGCGTGGGCCATCCCCCTGGTCGCAACTGTGGGGGGACTTATCTCGGGGCTAATTGTATATTTTGTTGCCCCAGAAGCTGAAGGCCACGGAACCGATGCGGCAATAGACGCTGTGCACAAAGACCCTAAAGGTGTGCGAATCAGAGCCATTATTGCCAAAATTCTTGCATCTGCGGTTATGATTGGATCGGGTGGATCGGGTGGAAGGGAAGGTCCGTCAGCCCAAATAAGCGCAGGAATAGGTTCATTTTTTGCAAGATTCTTTAAACTGTCCGAAAGTGACTCAAAGATTGCAGTATCGGTAGGAATAGGCTCTGGAATAGGTTCGATTTTTGGAGCACCATTGGGTGGCGCAGTCTTATCCGGAGAAATTATATATAAAGATGATATTGAAGGCGGAGTAATTTTGCCGGGACTTCTGGCTTCAATAGTTGGTTTTCTTTTATTTGGCTTGGTTGAAGGCTATCATCCACTCTTTGGGTATCAAGCCGGTAATTATCAGTTCAATAGTTTGTCGCAGATAATTTGGTTTGTCATATTGGGAATTGTGTGCGGATTAATGGGAATTTTGTATTGCAAATTATTTTATTTTACCGGAGATATTTTTAAAGCAATTAAGATTCCGTTTTATATTAAGCCGATGATAGGGGGATTGATTGTCGGAATCATAGCTCTTTTTGTTCCCGAAGTGTTGGGAACAGGATATGGATGGGTTCAACAGGTATTTAACTATCATCAACTTAAGTCAATTCCGCTAATAGTATTATTTTTACTTCCGTTCCTTAGAATTTTGGCAACATCATTTTCTATAGGTTCCGGCGGATCCGGAGGAATTTTCGGTCCGGGTATGGTTATCGGAGCTTTTACGGGAGCAAGTTTTTGGACTTTGTTGAATAAATTTATTTCTATCGAACCTCATAATCCCGCACCATTTGTAATAGTCGGTATGCTTGCTTGCTTTGGATCGATTTCGCGAGCCCCAATAGCGGTAACAATTATGGTGCTTGAAATGACGGGGAATATAACCGCACTTTTACCCGGGCTAATGGCTATTTCAATCGCATCGTTGATAGTCAAAAAATTCGATGTTACGATATATCCAAGTCAGATGGTAAATTCTCGCCAAACCTCAACTGCTCCAAATTAATGGAACCGTAGTGTAGTTAGTTTTAAAAGGACATTTTAACTATGCGGTAACATATATAGACTGTACTTTTAAAGAATTTTCAAAAGGAGATCAGCGGGCGTAGTTCAGCGGCAGAACATCAGCTTCCCAAGCTGAGAACGCGAGTTCGATTCTCGTCGCCCGCTCCGGTACAGCTTGGAGGACCTTTTATGGTTGTTACCGTAATTCATACTTTATTTAAGCCATTATAATTTCTACGGGTTTACAAAACAAATGTATTTAGGTGTCGGTTTCAACAATCTACGCTAAGCATTTCTTGCTATTGATCCCCCGACCACTCTTCAAGGGGACGGGCTAAAGCTGATCCGACTTTTTTAGCTGCGGGAATATCAGCAGTGAGCCAAATTCCGCCAAGATCTTCGGCCAAAGCCACAAAAGTTGCGTCATAGCCGGAGAGCCCTTTGCAAGACCATGAAACAATAGATTCGAGTATGCTTTCACTTAATGTCAGCTGTCGCAATCCTAAGGACATCACCTTTTTAACCGCGTCTTTTACAAAGGATATATCGTTGCCGGATTTTCGTGCAAGAACGTGAATAAGCTCCGAATAAAACAAGCCCGGAACAAAGTATCGATCAGATTTAAGACCCAAATGATGCAAGACTGAAAGCGATTCTACATGATTAATTTCATCAGTAAAGAACCATGAGACAACAATCGAGGTATCCAGAATTATGAATGGCCTATCAGGAATTTCTAATTTCATGGATTATGTCAGTCGCTGATTCAGTTGAATAAGATGATCTTGCCATATTCTCGATATCTTCGATTATTTTTCTTCGACGATCCGCAGCCTCTTTTTCAACAAATCGTTCCTCGTAATCGCGAATTGAAATTAGAACGGCTACGGGATTTCTACCCTTTTCCAATAGGATTGGTTCACCTGTCTTCAATAACTGATCAATGACTTTGCCCATTGATTGTCGCAGTTCCAACGCATTTACTTTTTTCATGACACTGATATATTAACATAAATATACATGTGTCAAGAAATTAGATATTCAGTATTTTAAATTTCTTGCAATCGAAAATTCCCCGTTCATCGATATAAGGCCATCGTTAGTTTTTTTGATCATTGGAAGCCATGTGTGATCAACGCAGTCATAACCGGGCAGTAAGAAAACCTTAGTTGCCCAAGTTGGATAGGTTAATATGAATTTCGTCGCACGCTGGAATAAAAGTGCCACTCGGCGGTGGCTTGAGCGATGTAAGAAAAACTGAAAATCTCGGATGATCACGCCCCTCCGGTGCATCTATAAAATGAAAATGTTTTACCTAAATCTTAAAGTCAATATTTCAATTTTGTCTGAATGGTATCCAAACTATTTAGTGGTTAATCCGGTGGCTAAGTCGACTACAAACAATATGAGATTCGTGCGCCATTAATTGTAATTTGCTACAAATAACATCAAAACGTTTTTAGCGCCTGCCGAACCTTTCACGGCTATGAAATTTTACCAAAAATTTAGATTGATCCATATAAACAGCTTTTAACTCAGACATTGACGTAGTTGTTGTCAATTATTTTTAGTAAAAGTATTGTTATGTGAACTTTAATTTACAGGAAATATGGCGATTTGATTTAAATCTATTATTGAATAATTTGTCCACTTTTGAGGGTGATTCTTGTTCTGGCATATCCTGAAACTTCAGGGTTATGAGTTGCAAGAATAATCGTTACCTCTGAGTTTTCAACTTGAAGATTTTTTAAAATATTCATTACCTGTTCGGAAGTTTCTGAATCTAGATTACCGGTCGGCTCATCTCCTATTAGTACGACAGGCGAATTAGCCAAAGATCTTGCTATTGCGACTCTTTGCTGTTCTCCTCCGGAAAGTTTTGACGGCAAATGCTCCATTCGATCTTTTAGACCAACTTTTTCCAGCAGTTCCTTGGCTCGTGTAAGTTTTTGTGAGCTTGAAACCTTTGTGGGGACCATGGCAATAAGTACATTTTCGACTGCGTTTAACGTAGGTATCAAGTTAAATTGTTGAAATATAAATCCTATTTGTTTGGCTCTAATTGTAGTTAACAAATCAGACCCTGCTTTTTCAAGATACTCTTCATTAAATCTTATTGATCCTCCGGTCGGTGAATCAAGTGCCCCAAGCAACTGCAATAACGTACTTTTGCCGGAACCCGACGGCCCTTCCAGAGATACGAAATCCCCGCGTTTTATGGACAGGTTGATAGGTTTCAGCGCGGTAACCTTGTTACTTCCAACCTGAAATGTTCGTGTCACATCGTTGAGTACGTAGAGGGCATCGCCTATCGTGTTATCGCTATTTGAAATTTTAGTTTCGGTCATATTCATGTCTTCCGTAATATTGCCGACTATTCAGCCTAAGTCTCTTAATGCTTCCGCCGGTAACAATCTTATTGCTCTAAGTCCTCCGAAAAGCCCCGCAATTAAGGCCCCGGCAATGGCCGATAGAATACCGACTAATATTACGCCTAAACCAATGGGAGCGGTGACTTTAGTGTGTAAAATTGTCGAACCGCTGTTGGGTTGATGGAACAATTGTCCTACGGATGAAGCTCCGACCTGAAGACCGCTTATATTTGAAGTTAATGTAGGTCCTGCCGCCGCGACAATTTCACTTATCGCAAAGCCAACCCCGATACCTATTATTAGCCCAATTATTCCGATCCCGATAGTTTCTACAAGAATTTGCAATAGTACTCTACTTTTTTTCCATCCGATGGCTCTAAGTGTTCCTATTTCTCGTGTTCTCTTGTTAATACTTGATAACGTCAGCAGAGTAGTTATTAAAAATGAAGCCAAAAGTACAATTATTGCAAGTGCGGTTCCGAGGGTCGAGGTAATAGTATGTGCGTTTTGCAGACTCCCGGAAACTTGATCTGCCAAAGAGGCAGACGTAAGTACCTGAGCCCCCGGAAGCTGTTTTTTTATTGCCGCAGCCACCGCATTAACATTCGATGAATTGTCAACCTTAACTAGAATTTCGTTTATTCTCGAAGCGTTGGAAGACATAGTTTGGAGGGTGGCGAGGTCAAAATAAAGATCTGAAGTATCACCGGTTAACGTAGGATTAACGATTCCGACAACTTTGAAACTACTTTTGTCGATAGTCAATGTTTGACCAACGGTTATTTTGTTTGTATTGGCATAAGCCGAGTCAACCAGTAGCTCGCTACTGGCGTTGCCGTTGAACCATGATCCTTTTACAAGCTGATTAACGGTGATTAAGCCGGAGGAAGTATCTTGAGGATCTACACCCGCTACGGTGTAGGAGCTGGTTTGAGTGTTTGTTGTGGGGGGGTTCAGTACTCTTGTAATTGTCTGTTCGGGAACTACAACATTTGTTTCATACTGTTGGTATGACGCCGGAAGACAATTTAAAAACGCCTGAGAAAAGCTGCCACCCGTAGGTCCGCCTCCCGCGGGACCCCCAGAATTACCCGAGGAACTCGTGTTCCCCGAAGGTGGACTCGTTTGACCTGTTGAGCCTTGAGAAGATGAATTGCGGAATTGTCCGAATCCCAACCCCTGACTTTGAAGACAAGTTTTTAATTGCTGTCTTTGAGCCGTCGTAAGAGGTGGTGGGGTAGCCGTAACGGAGAGGCTTTGACCGCCGGTTGTGAAGGTATCTGTAATCGCCGGTACCGTACCGGTCTCGTGCAGTGCCTGCAGGGATATTGCAGGCACTGCTTGAGTTACTCCTTTTACCTTAGAGACTATTGAAGTAGCTAATTGCGGAAAAGTTATTAAGGTACCCGGAACAAAAAAATCATAGGTATATTTTGTTCCCGGGAGGCCTAATTTCGCTAAATCGGTTAATACCGATGAATTGGCCTGCAACAGCGCATCAGCGTCGGTTGAGTTAAGGTTGCGTAAACTTGTTCCGTTCGGTGCTGATCCATTTGCTCGAAAGAATCCGCCGGAACCTCCGCCTCCTCCATTAGGACCAAATCCTTGTGATGATCCTTGAGTAGTTGTAGTCGCTGAAGTTGACGTAATTGCACCTACGGTTCGGGTGACTATTATATTCGTTCCTACCGATCCCAGCGGAGACAGAACCTGTTGTTGGGCATTAGATATACCGTTAGCCACACCCATTATTGACATTACGAGTCCGACTCCAATCGCCAAACCTAAAGCTGTTAAAACAGTTCTAGTCCATCTAAGGGTAAGTTCTCGCCTTACATATCTAAATAACATATTTTGTTACCATTATTAACGACCTTTCCATCAAATTTCCCGCACTGCTCGCGACCATTAAAGTAAATTTAGACCTCAAAATAGCACGGAAATTGGCTTCAATGGCGCACATTTACTCAATCTTCAATACCAAAAATCTCACCGTTTCATCGGTATAACCAAATTGTACACCATGTTTCTTAAATTTCCATTAATTTACGATTAGAAGATGCTCACAATATTATTTTGGACTCCGGTGGTCATGAAATTAACGTCGGATCTTTTCAGAATATAATCTCCTAACTTAATGCAAAGTTTGATTTTTCAATCATTTGATAAATGTTGTTATAAAATTTTGATGATGGTATTGGCTTGTAGAGCATTTTAAGTTTATGGTTTAAAAGATATGAGTCGAGAGTTTCGAATAGGAAACTTTACCGGGGTTCGGTCGTCCCACTACTCAATTTAAAAATATGTCACTTCTAAAATATCGA
>DAIDJA010000042.1 GCA_027451605.1 Acidimicrobiales bacterium | reverse complement strand
TGAGTTCGTGGTTTGTCAGCGTAACAAATATTAAAGACAGAATGGTCGAACTGAACGATGAGATCAGATGGATTCCTCCCCATGTAAAGGACGGATCGTTTGGCAAATGGATAAGAGGAGCCCGAGACTGGTCAATAAGCAGAAACAGATATTGGGGAACTCCGATACCGGTTTGGAAAAGCACGGATCCAAATTACCCGCGAATTGACGTATATGGTTCTATAAAAGAGTTGGAAGAAGACTTCAAAGTTCAAGTCACAGAACTTCACCGCCCGGAAATCGACAGCCTTACCAGAGTCAATCCCGATGATCCCACGGGAAAGTCAATGATGGTAAGAATTCCGGATGTACTCGATTGTTGGTTTGAATCCGGTTCAATGCCTTTTGCCAGCCAACACTACCCCTTTGAAAATAAAGAATGGTTTGAAGAACACTTTCCTGCAGACTTTATCGTTGAGTATATCGGTCAAGTCAGAGGATGGTTTTATACTTTGCATGTATTAGGTACCGCCTTGTTTGATCGTCCTCCCTTTAAAACATGCATGACTCACGGTATAGTTTTAGGGAATGACGGACGCAAACTTTCGAAGCGACTTAAGAACTATCCCGATCCCGAAGAGATATTTAACAAGTACGGATCTGATGCAATGAGGTTTTCAATGCTGTCGGGACCCGTAAGCAGAGGACTGGATGTAACGGTGGATGAAAAGGGACCGCTTGAGGCAATAAGGCAGGTAATCAATCCGCTTTGGAATGCCTGGTATTTCTTAAACCTGTATGCGAATATAGACGAAATTTCACCGGAGATTGACTATAAACCGGACGGCGTACTCGACAGATATATTTTGGCAAAATTGGGATCAGTTATTCAGTCGGTGGATTCCGCATTATCAGACGAAGACCTATCTTCAGCCTCAAATGAAATCATGCAATTCTTAGATGCATTGACAAACTGGTACATAAGGCGGTCACGGGACAGATTTTGGGCTCCAAAAGGTGACGTGCCCCCGTTAGAAAAAGTTCAGGCCTATAATACTCTTCATACAGTGCTCGTTAATTTAACTAAGATAGCCGCACCTTTGTTGCCGCTCATTTCAGAATCGATCTTTAAGGGGCTGACCGGAGGGAGAAGCGTTCATTTAACCGACTGGCCTGATACTGACGCCTTTGATCTGGATAGCACCTTAGTTTCATCTATGGATCTGGTACGAAATATCTGTTCCAATTCACATTCAATCAGAAAGGCAAATCATTTGCGCGCAAGATTGCCTCTTTCAAAATTAACCGTGGCAACTTTTAATAATGACCCGATAAAAGATTTTGTAGACCTGATCAAAGACGAGATAAATGTAAAGTCCGTGGAATTCACAGAGGACGTGAATTCCATCGCCAAACTTGAAGTAAGTTTAGTGCCCGCACTTATCGGGCCCAGGTTGGGAAAAGATACCCCCAAAGTAATGGCGGAGGCACGGCAGAATCGTTGGACTCAAAAAGATGACGGAACAATCGAGGTCGCCGGAATTCAACTTCTTGACAATGAGGCCGAGGTCAGGCTCGTCCCAATTGATGATTCTAATTCCCGAGTACTAACAGAATACGACTGCGTAATTAAACTTGACCTTAATCTGACAGAAGAGTTGGAAAGCGAAGGACTGAGCCGCGATGTCGTGAGATTTATCCAGCAAGCCAGAAAAGATGCCGACTTAATTGTGACCGAGAAAATTAACATTATTTTTGCGGCAACAAAAAAGACGATAGACGCAATTTCTGATTATTCAAATGAGATTGAACAACAAGTACTGGCTGAAAATCCCATAACATATATAGATACCGACGAAGTTGAGTCGGCAAATATCGATAGTGACGGCTGTATTGTTCAGATTACAAATACCTTACCGAACCAAGATAAGTTCAATGCCTGGATATTTAAGGCTCACTAAGCAATATTTGGAATTGATATTGAATTAACCCAAAGCCAATGAGTTAAGGACTAATGTGCCTATAAAGTTTGGTTCGTCAGAGCCGGTATCGCTCAGCATCGAATTTAATTTATGTTGAATTGAATTTAATTTGATTCATAAACTGTGGCTTAACATATCCGTTATTTAAATACCACGAACATGATCTAAGCAGGGCTGTATTTGCGGGCCTAGAGCTATATCCCAATGTCTTTCTTGCAAAACTGTCATCAAATGCCATGTAAGAAGTTGCCATCTTGGCAGCCTCAAGAGGCACAGACGGAGTTTTCGATAACAAGTTTGCCTCCACAAATTCTGAAATATAGCCCATCGATAAAATTATAAAGTTCGGCACTCTGGCTCTGGAGTATTTGAAATTTGTCACAGCCTCGAGAATGTCCAAAATTTCCTTCATCGTTAAATTCTCGCCGCCGACTATATAACTGAAGCCTACTTTCCCTTTGTCCATCGCCAATAAATGCCCGTGTGCAACATCATCCACATCAACTATGTTCATAACGGTGTCGGCATATCCAATCATCTTCTTGTTCAAAAAATCAACCACCATCTTCCCTGAAGGACTCGGAGCAATATCTCGAGGACCTACAGGCATCGTAGGCTGTACCAATACAACCGGAGCTCCCCTTGCTGCAAGCCGTAACACTTCATGTTCGGCTACATATTTGGATCTTTTATAGTTACCGTAGAGATGCGAAATATCCGCAAAGCAGTCTTCAGTGGAGACTCTGCTGTTTTTAAGTCCAACAGTTCCCACAGTTGACGTGTATACGATCTTTTTGACATTATTTGATAGAGCAGCTTTTACAACATTAATACTGCCTTTTACGTTCACGTCATAAAACAGCTCTTTGTCCTTAGAATTAAACCGATAAATTGCTGCGCAGTGAAAGATATAGTCCACTTTTTTAAACGCCCTATCCAGAGAATTAAAATCCCGAATATCGGCTTCAATTACTTTAGCTTGTATGCCTTTTAAGTTGGAAATATCCGTATTGGGCTCGGTTAAAGCTATCAACTCCACATTTTCGGACATTAAGGCATTGCAAATTGCCGAACCGATAAATCCGTTGGCACCCGTTACCAATACGGTGCATTTGTCTTTGAATATTTCCATATATACTCAGATCTGACGATATTCTTTTGCGCCTTTAATTAATTTCCTACCGAAATCAATCATCAAAGACGATGAGTTAACCGCATCATCCAAGACATCTTCAAAGGCATACATAAATTGATCAATCTCCTGAACCGTGGCGATTAAAGGAGGCAACAGCTTAATAATATTCATATTTTCACCGGCCACTTGAGTCAATATACGATGTTTGGAAAATAGCGGACCAACTATAAGCTGTGAAAACAGACCTTTCTTTGCAGACTCCAAAAGCTTAAACCTACCTTTTGCTACAAGTGACTTTGGCTCTTTGAACTCAATACCGACCATTAGTCCCCTGCCTCGCACCTCTTTAATTATCTCTGAAGTCATTTGGAGATCTCTCAGGCGCTGAATTAAATAGTCACCGGTTTCAATAACATTATCGATAATGTTTTCATCTTCAATCGTGTGTAAGGTTGCCAAACCGGCGACCATTGCAAGGTGATTCTGACCAAACGTCGAAGAATGTATCATTGCTTTTTCCATCTTGTTGTATACCGACTCAAAGATCTCTTTTGTAGTTATCATCGCCCCGACCGGAACGTAGCCACCCGAAAGTGCCTTAGAAACCGTCACTATATCCGGCTTAATTCCGTAGTGTTGAAAACAAAACCATTTTCCGGTCCTTCCAATTCCGGTTTGCACTTCATCGGCTATAAGTAAAGTAGAATATCTCCTGCAAATTTCAGAAAGCTCTAAGTAAAATTCCGGAGTAGCTTCAAATACACCTTTACCTTGAATCGGTTCGATTATAACCGCGGCAACATCCTGACTTCGAAGCTCCTTTTCAACGGAGGCAATCGAACCGAATTCTGCCATCTTTGTATCAATTAAATTTCCAAAGTCCAACTTAAACTCACTTGAACCGTTTAAAGCCAGCGCGCCAGTCGTTAAGCCGTGAAAGGCATGATTAAAATAAACAATCTTATTTCTTTTTGTATAAGCTCTTGAAAATTTAATAGCCGATTCGACGGACTCGGCTCCGGAATTTGTAAAAAATACCTTAGTCAGATCCGAATTGACTAAAGCTACAAGCTTTTCGGCTAAAAGTGCGGGCATGACCGAAGCTTCCATCTGAACTAGGTTGGGAAGATCTTCGTTTAACGCGGCAATTAGATTATCCCTAATGACGGGGTGATTACGTCCGAGTGCAAAGACACCGAATCCGGATAGGAAATCCAGGTAACGGTTTGAATTAATATCTTCAAGATAACAGCCCGATCCTTTAACATAGGTAACGTCAAAGTCGATAGTCTTTAAAACCTTAAGGAGCTGAGCGTTTAAATACTTGTTATAGAGACTTTCGCGTTTTGTTATTTTTGAACTAAGTAGATCCCTAAAATCAAAACTCATTACTTAAAAAATTACCATAAAATCAGCAACACCTAAACAGTTATCTCAGAGACATTGACCTGAGATAAATTAAATTGACCTGAGATAAATTAAAATGTGGTCGCGCTAGATAACGAGAGAATTATCCCTGAATTTTTGGAACTTCAAAAGTGTGGTATTCGACCACCCTAACGTTACCACCCTCACTCTCATCGCGGTCTGGATCGCCGAACAGACTTTCCTTGCCACCGGATTCACCTATTGGCTTTGGAAACTGACGTGCCTGTGGCTGCATTGTAGAAGGTTTATCTATATCTACTTCAAAAAGATCAATGTCGACAGGAACAGGCTCATTTCTGTCTTCGGTTATTTCAGTAACATTGTTTGATTCTGTTTCGCTATAGGTGTCCGAAGTTACGTCATTACCCAAAATCGTATCAATTCGGTTTGAAGACAGATGATTTCTTACCATATCGGCCAAATGCGAAAGGGATCCGGCTAAGTCGTCCCTCTCCTTGGAGATCAAAGTTGAGAGTTCCTGAATTTCCTGTTCCAGTTGCGCCTTTACTTTTTTGAGACGCACGACTTCAGCTTCTATCGACTTTTTAACCTCATTTTCAAGTTTTCTGGCATCATTCTGAGCTGAAGTTATCATGGCATTTGCCTGATTCTGAGCCTGAGATATTATCTCGTCGGCGGTCTTTTGGGCGATAAGTAAAGTTTTAGACATCTTGTCCGCAATTGCCTTATCGTCAATGACAGGGGCTGCTTTGGGGGCTTCAGCAACGGGTGCGACCTTTGCGGGTGTGGGAGCAACAGCCGGTACGGCTGTTTTGGAAGAGCCTGCATGTTTAAGTTTGTCTTCGAGCTCCAAGGCAAGTTCCTGAGCTCTTGCAAGTTTTTCTTCCAAGACACTTGCTTCAACGGCAGCCTGCTCCAGAAACTCGTCGACCTCGTCTTTGTTAAATCCCCTTAGCTTTTCGCTAAATTCTACTTCGCGTAACTTTTTACTTAAAAACTCCATAACTACCATGGTAACCAATATAAAAAGGTGATTGTTAACATTTTGCCAAATTTAAAGTATTTTAGGAAAATACAGTAAATAGCCCAATTTGAGATGTTCTAAGGTAAAAATAAACTATTTTTCAGCAAACCAAACGCGATATTAATTCCAAACCGATGATAACAATTAAAGGTGTTATATCCATACGAACCGAGCCGGAGCCGATCGGCGGAATTATTCTGCGAAGCGGTCTGTATATAGGATCTGTAATCATCCTAAAAAATTTAGTTATTTGGTAAAATCCGGTACCGGGATTTGAGGGAAACCAAGTCAAAATAGCAGCCACAAACACTACTATTATCAAAAGGTTAATTAAATCACATATAAAGTTCGGACCGATTCCCATTTTATTACTCTAAAGCTTACTCACTTAATCTATGGAACTTACCCGCAATCGAACACAATTTTAAATTAAACGATAATAATATTCCGTTACTTTTCCAAGAACCGTTACCGGATTGTCCATCTTAAAAACTATTTCTTAAAAATACCATTGTCAAATATATTTATGATACGTAAATCATTTCTAAATAGGAATTCGCCAAAAGGACTCCGGTATAAACCAACAGAATAACCTAATCTTATAACTCAGCACCGGTGTTAACTTAAACGAACATTAACTGAGTTAACGTCAATGACTATTACGGAATACAGGACCTGTTATCCCTAGATTACTTGCGATAAAACTAACTTCTAGCGATAAAGTCTCTGCCTTTGGATTCTTTCTTTGTCTTCTTTTGAGATACGCATATCAACCGGAGACAATAGAAATACTTGGTCTGCCACTTTCTCGATGGTTCCGCCCAGACCGTATGTCAGACCCGAACAAAAGTCGATCATTCTGCGAACCAAGTCACGTTCAGCCAGCTCCAAATTCACAATTATCGGCTGATTCGCCTTAAAGTGATTTCCTATTTGCTGGGCATCCGAATATGATTTTGGCGCAACCACATAGGGCTTTGAGAATTGCTGTCTATGGCTGGGCTTAATGGAAATAATATCTTCGGGTTCGGCGATTTTAGGAACCGAGACCTGAGGGCGTCTCGCCTGGGGCGTTTCGGCTTTAATGGGTCGAATCGGTACAGGCTTTACCAAATTGTCTTCTTCATGAACCGTTATAACTGTCGGCTCGACCCTTCTTCTTTTGGGCTGAATGGTTTCAGGTTCATATCTGTCTTCCGAACGCTCTTCGTCCATTTCATAGCCGTCGTATGCCTCGTATTCGTCATCGTCATAGTAGTCTTCGGGATCTCCTATTCCAAGACCCGCCATCACTTTCTTTAAAAATGGTTGCATCTTATCTCCTTAAAGACCATTGCCCAAAATGGTACCTATCCATATTATAACCTTTTAGAAACCCGATTTAATGTCTCTTTTACCAAATATAGCCGTACCCACCCGAATCATATTTGATCCGTTAGCCAAAGCAATGTCAAAATCACCGCTCATGCCCATAGACAAAATCCGAAAATCGTAGCCTCTATAAATCTCAAATGCGCTCTTGAAGATCACCTCGGTACCTTTTCTGTCGTTTTGTTCTCCCATCGTCATTATCCCCGATATCTTTAGATTCAGTGTTTCGGCTCTTTTCAAAAGCAGGTCCAGGTGCTTAGCATCTGCACCGGACTTTGAAGTTGATTCGGTAAATTTAAGTTCAATTAATAGTCGTGAATCATAACCGGCTACCGCTAAAAGTTCTAACTCCTTTAGGCGGCTTACGGTCTGTATCGTATCTGCGATCTTAGCTAGTTTACGAATTTTTTTGGACTGCAATTTGCCTATATAGTTCCACTGGATTTTAAGATCCTTTAAGAGATCCGAATTATATTTTGCTTCAAGCTCATTGGCATAATTTTCACCGAAATCCACCTGACCTGCTTTAACTGCCTTAAGTATAGATTCTGCGGGCTGAAATTTTGAAACAGCGACCAGCGCTACTTCATCGGGTTTATCACTATATTTTTTTATCTCATCTTTTACGGACTTTAAATTTTGCTCTATATCAACCGACATTGTAAGAAATTCTGAAGTTTAAAGTGACAGGTCCAACTTTACTTTTATCTTAGAACTTCTATTGTCTAAGTTTAAGTAGCGGTTCAAATCTTCAATATCGCCTTTTAAAACATATTCGTCTGAAGCGGTAGGTCCCAAGATCTCCAGCTTTGAGTTATCAATGTTGTTGATGAAATCGCTCAGTACCTTTTTGTCCCTTGAACTCAGATAAGCTAAAGTTGCAAAGGGCGGATAACCGAAAAGTTTTCTTTTTCTGAGCTCATGTTCGCAATAAATTTTGTAATCCAGATCCCTAAGATAATTGAAAAGGTAGTGATCCGTCACTCCTGTCTGGATCAACAGAAGCGGTGATGGTTTAACTGTCTTTTTCCCCAACAAATTGGCACAATTGGCTACAACAGAAAGCCCATCGTTTGCCGAATCAATTGACGGGTTAAGTAGAAACTGATCAAAGTCCAATAACACAGCCAAACCCACTCTAAACTTATACTTCCGATTAAGAGCGGCGGTTGTATTAATAAGCAGATCACAGTTGCCCGAGTTAAATTCTTCCATCTCAGTCGTAATTTTTATTCGGTCGTCCAGAACAAGGCGGAGTTCGTCGGCTACTGCCATAAACCCCTTTCTGGTAACTTTCAAATCAAATGATCCACAGTTCTTGCACATTCTGACAAAAAGAGTGTCACAAAACTGACAGTACAAGAGGGTTCTTGAGTCCAACCGTTTAGCCTTCAAGGCGCTGTTGCAGTTCTCGCAGACTGCAACAGCGTCGCAGGCCATGCATTTTAGAGAATTAATATAGCCCTTCTGTTGGTAAATCACTATAACTTTACGACTGTTTTTAAGAATTGCCGATTCAATTTGCTCGACTATCCTTTCATTCATCAGCCCTCTGTTTTTGTCTTCAAATTTTTTGAATATTTCAACGTAGGGCCAGGAGTTGAATTCATAAGATTTTGGATAAGAAAATATTTTATTTGACTGGATTTTCTTTATGTCAATTTCATCTTCTAAAACATTTTCCAAAGCTTTACCTGAATACAATGTCTTAACAGGGGGATTTGTTGAACAAAGAACTACAAAGAAATTTTCAATCTTCGATCTGACTTTAGCCACTTCGACCGCATTAAAACAAGGAGCCCTTTCATCCGTATAGAGGCCGTTTTCACAATCAAGTATTATCATTGCTTTAATCCGAGTCGGTTTGGACGTAAATACTGAATTTCGATTTCCTACATAAACCATATGTGAACGTAATTTAGGTTCAAACCGACTTTCGTATTCGGCGTCAACTCGACTGAGCCTCAATTTATTTAAAACTTCTTCTGCCATATTTAGCGTGGGAGTCAATACGACAATCGCTCCGTCGACACTGCACAAATGCGATATGAGCCAGTTAAAATCACTGTTCGGAGGATGCCTTACCGTAACGACGTTATCTGTATACGTTCCATCTTTATTTGTTTTAGGCGCATGCGACTTTAACGATTGGGATAATTCATTAAGATACCCTATGATTGCCAGCTGGGTATCGCCCAACTGATCCCGTACGGGTAATTCGGATTTGACAGGTACCACATCGGTATAGTAGTCGTGTTTTCGGATGTTCTTTTTATAGGAGGCGAGTTTCAAGAAAACTCCGGGGGATGTAAAGTAGATATCCTTCAGCTCGACAGCAAGGTTTAAGACACTTTTTTTTGGACCGATTGAGATAACTGAGATGACATTTTTCAACTTAGCAACATCATGGGAGTCATCGGTGCAGGAGAATTCCGTTAACGACCTGACTCTATCCACCCAGCCCTTTAGTGTCCTACCGTGTAACGGTATCTTTACAACGGCACCGGGGGCTAACAGCTCAAAATTTTTGATACCGGGGTCGATGAGATAGGAATACGGTTTATTTGAAAAGATTACTTCCGGCCAAATGTCTACAACAAGTTGATTTAAGATTTTTTCCAATCCGTCGAGTCAACCTTCTAATATAATACCTTTCACAAACAAAAATCTAAATCAGTTTAAATATTCAAAGCAGAAATAAATTCATCAAGTTTGGTTGTTGACTCCCAAGTAAAGTCTTTGTCATTCCTTCCGAAATGTCCGTAAGCTGCCGTCTTCTTATATATCGGACGACGCAAGTCCAATTCATTGATGATAGCTGCAGGCCTTAAGTCAAATACTTCAGTGATGGCTTTTTCAATTCGAGCCGGATCCACTTCTTCGGTGCCGAATGTCTCAACAAAAACTGAGACCGGCCTGGCTACTCCTATGGCATAGGCAACTTGGATTTCACACTTTTGGGCGGCCTTGGAGGCTACCACATGTTTTGCAACCCAACGCGCCGCATATGCTCCCGATCGATCCACCTTAGAAGGATCCTTGCCGGAAAACGCGCCTCCGCCGTGACGAGCCCCTCCGCCGTAGGTCTCAACAATAA
>DAIDJA010000041.1 GCA_027451605.1 Acidimicrobiales bacterium | reverse complement strand
AGTGGTATCGAAGGTGCGAGATGACAAACATGACGGGTGGATAAAAGGGATTCTACCTTATGTTTTCGCCCACAAAAGAGATCTTTACGTATCTTTTGCGGCGGCAATTACGGGGACGGTCATAACTACTACAATTCCGCTTATTCAGCGCCAAATTATAAATGGAATTGAACTCAGACACAGTCTGAAAAATGTAAATATTTACGTCGGGGCTATGGTGATCTTAGGTGTTGTCTTATTCATAGCGGCCTACGTTAGACGATATTGGGGCGGAAAAGTTTCTCTTCACGTTCAAAACGATCTAAGAAATGCTATATTTCAACACCTGCAGCGACTTGATTTTGCTAAACACGATGAATTAGATACCGGCC
Organism: Acidimicrobiales bacterium; assembly: GCA_027451605.1. Taxonomy (GTDB): domain Bacteria; phylum Actinomycetota; class Acidimicrobiia; order Acidimicrobiales; family JABEUL01; genus JAJZNL01. Next base: position 9,667 of record DAIDJA010000041.1, on the reverse strand, counting down.
AGTTGGTTTCCAGAGCAAATTCGGATATCGGACTAATTCAAGCTATATTGGCTTTTGGCCCTATGATGTTTTCGAATTTCGTCACATTAATTTTGTCACTAATTATAATGATTATTTTGTCCCCACTGCTTTCGGTCGTAGCAATATTGATCCTTCCCCTTATGTTTTTTGTATCTTTAAAGTTGAGAGACGCCGTCTTTCCGTCCTCATGGGTCGCCCAGCAGCAAGAGGGAGTAATTGCCGAAGTCGTTGACGATACAGTTACCGGAATCCGCGTTGTCAAAGCATTCGGAGCCGAAAGTAGAATGGCCGATTCCATAAAGACTGAATCTAGGATTTTATTCAACTTTAGAAATCGCGTTTATTTAACGATGGCAAAACTTCAATCAACTCTACAGGCACTTCCGTCCATAGCGCAGGTAGGGATACTTGGCTTGGGGGGATATTTGGCCATTAAACATGAAATTTCTTTGGGTACTTACCTGGCGTTTTCAACGTATTTAATATCACTGGTTGGTCCGGTAAGAATGTTTGCCGGATTCATGGCTTTCGGACAGCAGGCAAAAGCCGGGGCCGAAAGAGTTTTGGATCTTTTAAATTCCAATCCCGAAGTAGTTGACGATGAAGATGCGACAGAACTTGAAAAAGTAGACGGTGAAATTGAATTTGACAATGTACACTTTGGCTACAGCTCTTCGAATACTATATTGGACGGTCTGAGCTTCAAAGTTTATCCCGGAGAAACTGTGGCATTCGTCGGTGCTTCCGGGTGCGGAAAGTCAACAGTATCGATGCTTGTACCAAGGTTCTATGACGTAACCGCAGGCAAGGTGCTGATTGACAAAAGGAACGTTAAAGATTTAAAGATTGCCAGCCTGAGGAATAAAATCGGATTTGTATTTGAAGACAGTTTTTTGTTTTCAGAGTCAATAAGGAATAATATTGCCTTCGGAAATCCTAATGCCGGATTTGATTCAATTATTGCGGCCGCAAAAGCAGTGGAAGCCGACGGTTTTATCAATGAGCTTCCTGACGGATATGATACCGTTGTCGGTGAAAAAGGACTGACTCTTTCGGGAGGCCAGAGACAACGAATCGCACTTGCAAGAGCCTTAATATCCAATCCTATGATTTTAATTTTGGATGATGCTACGAGCGCGGTTGACGCTACCACCGAAGAAGAAATTCACAAAACCCTCTCTAAGGTTATGGCCGGTAGAACAACCTTATTGGTAGCACACAGACGTTCAACGATCAATCTTGCCGACAGAATCGTCCTAATGGACCGGGGTAAAGTAGTGGACAGCGGTACGCAAAGCGAACTGTTTGAAAGAAGTGCTCTTTTTCGTGCATTGCTCACCGGAGATGATATTGATCATATTTCCTCGGCCTCGGATTTGGAGTCCATAGCTGATTTAGATTCAACAGCTGATTCGTTACCGGTATCTTCTGTAACTCCGGAGTGTTGGCCTTATGAAAAAGAAGATGCAGCAATTTCTTTTACCGGGATGCGACCCGGGGCATCTAATTTGGGCGCCGGTATGGGGGGAGGAGGAGGCTTTATGGGAAATATCGGTGCAATGCTGGCACCTACCCAGGAGCTTTTGGATAAAGTTTCAAAACTCCCCGAGATCGAATTTGATATAAAAGTTGACGCTTCACGGTTGGAGATTTATGAAAAAAAATTTACATTTCGTAAGTTCTTAAAGCCTTTCTATGGCGCATTTGTCTTGGGCATAGCGTTGGTTTTAATAGATACCGTCCTGACGGTAGTGGGACCACTCTTAATCAAGACGGGTATTGATAACGGCGTTACTAAAGGATCTACAACGTTTCTATTTTTTGCAAGCGGCATATTCCTGATCGCTGTACTCCTAGATTGGTTGGACAACTACTTTGAAGTTAAGTACATAGGAAAGGTGTCGGCTCGTATTTCCTATGCATTAAGGGTTAAGATCTTTTCTCAACTTCTCAGGCTGGGATTGGATTTTTATGAAAGGGAGATGGGCGGTCGGGTAATGACTCGAATGACCACAGATGTATTGACCATAGGTCAGCTTGTTCAGACGGGACTTATTGCGGCATTGGTAAATCTTTTCACTTTTTTTATGGTGGGAATTGTTCTGTTTATTACCAATGTAAAGTTGGCCTTAGTGGCATTTACGGTAGTTCCCGTTCTGTTTATTGCCACACAGTGGTTTAGGGTTGAGTCCGCCAAAATTTATCGACTTGCAAGGGACAAGATAGCTGTCGTAAACGCTAATTTACAGGAAGGTATTTCTGGAATCAGAGTATCACAGGCGTTTAATCAGGCCGATAAGCAAAACAGTGATTTTGAAAAACTTTCATCGAGCTATCTTGATTCGAGGGTCAAAGCACAGCGGTTGGTCTCGATATACTTTCCGTTTGTGCTGTTACTGTCGGATATTTCGTCCGCACTTGTAATGGGGTTTGGTTCGCATCTGGTAATTGACCGTCAACTGCAAATCGGTGCGCTCCTGGCTTTTTTGCTTTTAGTAAATTTGTTTTTTAGTCCGATACAGCAGTTGTCCCAAACTTTTGATCAATACCAACAAGCTGCCGCATCACTCAATAAGATAAAAGAATTGATGGATGAAGAAGTTATAGTGGATCAGGATCATTACAGCATTGAGACTTTTGATTTTAAAGGCAACATAACTTTAAGAAATGTAAGTTTTAAATATCCGGGATTTGATTCCAAAGTATTAGATAACGTTAATATCAAAATTAAAGCCGGAGAAACTTTGGCAATCGTTGGACAAACAGGTGCGGGTAAATCCACCATCGTAAAGCTCTTGGCTAGATTTTATGACCCGGATTCGGGCGATATTGAAGTTGATGGGAACAATTTAAGAGAGATTGAGCCAACCTTTTATAAAAATCATATAGGTTATGTTCCCCAAGAAGCCCATCTTTTTGCCGGAACCATTAGAGATAATATCGCATTTGGGCGACCGGATGTCACTGATCTGGAAATAGAAAACGCCGCCAGAGAAGTTGGAGCTCATTCATTCATTTCCAAACTCGAAGGGGGATATCTGGAAAGAGTTAAGTCTCAGGGCAAGTCACTCTCGTCGGGTCAGCGACAGTTGATTTCACTCGCTCGAGTTAAGTTATCAAACCCAAAACTTCTATTATTGGATGAAGCCACTGCCAATTTAGATCTGCATTCAGAACAAATCGTAACGCGTGCTATGTCTGCCGTAGCTGCTACGACTACTACTATATTAATAGCTCACAGGCTTCAAACAGTTATGATGGCAGATTGCATTGCTGTTATTGATAACGGTAATTTGGCCGAATACGGTACGCATGCGGAACTTTTGTCTAAGGACGGGATTTATAAAAAGATGTGGGAAGCATTTGCAGCACCTGCAATTTAATTTTTGGCAATTAAATTCAGCCAAATAAATTAAAGAAGTTAATTTAGCTATCTGCTTTTGTATAATCATATAAATAGATAAATCGGATTCGTTTGTTTTGCCGGTAAGATTTCGCCGAATTGACCAAAACATTTAATCTGCATTTAACTGTTGTAAGGTATTATTGCGTGGCTGAGAATTTAAATCCTCTTAAAGCGGTGACAGACAGGATATTAGCTGCCGCCAGTCTGTCGACTATCCATAAATCACTAATAGATCTGATAGTCAACCCTGAGAGAATTTTAGAGGTATCCGTTTATCTAAAACGTGATAGCGGAGACCTCGAAATTTATAGGGGGTACAGGGTTCATCATGATACTTCGAGAGGTCCGGGTAAGGGTGGCATAAGATACCACAAAGATGTCACCAGAGAGTCAATTACGGCTCTGGCGGCTGAAATGTCCCTAAAGACTGCACTGGTGAATATTCCCTTTGGAGGGGCCAAAGGAGGCATCGCATGTGATCCGACGATCTTTTCTGAATCTGAGCTGGAGCGAGTCACAAGACGATATGCCATCGAAATTAGTCCCTTGGTCGGCACATATAAAGATGTGCCCGCTCCTGACGTAAATACCAATGAAAAAGTAATGGCATGGTTCGCAGATACTCTCTGGTCGTTAAACGGGCAAAATACTACCTCGGTAATAACGGGTAAGCCACTGGCGCTGGGCGGAGTTTTAGGACATCAGGGGGCAACATCATTAGGGATATTGGTGACAGTCAAGAATATTCTAGGAAGGAACAATAAGACGCTTGCGGGCAAAAAGATTATTTTGCAAGGATTTGGTAAAGTCGGCGCTCCTCTTGCATTTTTACTTCATTCCGCCGGTGCAAAAATAATTGCGATTGCCGATGTTACCGGCGCAATTTATAACCGGTTTGGAATCGACGTAGTCGGACTTTCAGAATTTATAAATAACGGTGAAGACTTGGTTTCTTTCAAACAGGCTGACGTGATATCACTAGAAGAGATGTGGGCACTGAAGTCAGACTTAATAATTCCGGCGGCTCTCGAAAACGCAATTGATTCAAAAATCGCAGAACTTGTTAACTGCAAATATATTGTTGAAGCCGCAAACGGACCTGTTACCGAGACAGCTGACAAAATTTTGGCAGATTCGGGGGTAGTCGTAGTACCCGATATTCTTTCAAATGCCGGAGGTGTGATTTCGTCGTCATTTGAGTGGGCACAGGATCGTCAGGGATACAGTTGGGATGCCAAAACCACTACTGATCGTTTGACTTCTAAAATGACAGAAGCATTTGAAGAAATGTGGGCTCGTTCAGATTCTTTAAAGATATCATTGCGCCAAGCATGTATTTTAATTGCGGTAGAGCGATTGGCGCAGGCACACCAATATAGAGGGATTTTCCCGTAAAGTTCTCAAAAAATAATGAAATGGTATAAAATATCACTTAAGGTTTGACGGTATTTGACAAAGTCGCTTTTGTAACTTCGTAAAGCGATATTTGTAAAAGGAATTTACCCGACCCTTCGTAGACCTTAATTGAAGGAAAATATTTGACCCATGATTGACAGTTGGCTTGGAGTCGAACCCTCATCTAGTATTATTTTGGAGTCCGATCGGATTGAAAAAGGCCGGACATCGACGAATACCGATAGCGTTGTCAATTCAGAGAACTCTAAAATAGGTTCTTCTAGCTCTGATGGAAGGAAGAGAAGGTCAACTAATACCAAACTCAGGATAGTCGATGCGCTATTGGACTTGGTTAACGAAGGCGATTATCACCCTACAGCACGCCAGATTGCCGTGAGAGCAGGTGTTTCTGAGCGATCGGTGTTTCAGCATTTTAATGATCTTAACGAATTACATACCGCAGTCGGACAGCGTCAATTTGACAGGTTACAGAAATTCAGACAACCTATTCCTCAATCGGCAAATTTTGACAAAAGGCTTAAAATCTATGTGAATCAAAGGGCAAATGTCCTTGAAGCCGTTACTCCGATCCGTCGCGCTTTAATGATAGTGGAGCCAAGTTCAACTTCTCTGATGCAGCTTAGACAGACGTTTCATCAAATGAATATTGATCATATTTTGGAGTCATTTACTGTCGAGCTTGAAACTGTGGAAGCTAACCATCGGATGTTAATGATTGACGCCGTAGAAGCAGTTTCATCTTGGCACAATTGGGAGGCTATAAGATTTCAGGGAAATTCAGTTGCAAGGGCAAAAAAGATAGTTGAATTAATTATTCGCTCACTCTTTGAAACTGCCCTCAAATAATATGGTATCACTGAAATACATTAAATCATAAAATTTAAATTCGATAAGAAGTTTTTGGCAATTTCTCGGTCTCCTGCAATTTCAATTTCTTGTTCCAATTCCTTATAAGTCTTCCTGCCCAAGAGCAAACCAATTATGTCCTTGTGACTTAATTTAATGTGTGTTCCTATTAAGTCGTCTGCCGACAAAGGTTTGTTTCTGTCTACAAATTTTCCCCGACCTGCAGTTTTTGTAATTATTAGTTTAAATATATTGTCGGACATCTCAAATGGGATTTGCGAAAATAACAGATCTATTTTTGAATAGATCGACAGTTCAACTGACGTGTCGGTATCAGTTGTAACTGACCTGGCAAATGCTTTGGGAATGGTTAACAAACCGTACTCCAAAATTAATGCCGAACTCTGCGATTCATCGTCAAAATTCAAGTTCAATGCGTTTTTTATGTCTTGAAGGTGAGCCCAACAGTCCAACAACCGGATCATGCATTGATCTTCCAGGGTCTTTTCGCCGATCGGAGTCCAGGCCTTAGAATGAAGTTCGTCTTCGGTATAAGATTGAATTGTTTTTATTCGAGGTATCGCAACGGATTCAAGTTCGTCAATTAACTCATTTAATTTATGGGTTCTTCGAAGGTCAACTTCGTTTTCGTTTAGAATTCCGAGTTCATTTTTTGTATTGGTTATATCGACAGCTTTGTGATCGGTCATTTGATTTCCCAAAAGCCACGACTCAATTGATATGATATGGGATAGGTTGTCTCTTACGTCCCAACCCGGGCAGTCAGTTTCGGCGCTCAGTTGAATTTCTTCGAGTGACTTTGCTAGGCTTATAATTTCATTTAAAGTATCAATTAGGCAGTTTGTTACCGGTGGTCGTTGCATACAACGATTTTAATCAATTTAAATTTATTTAACCAAAAGGCTAAATAAATTAGTGACCTTCATGGACGAAGTATTAATTTGTAAAGATCTCAGAAAAAAGTTCGGGTCAAGACCGGCTGTCGACGGCATCTCTTTTGCCGTCAAGAAGGGTCAATGCTATGGACTTTTGGGTCCGAACGGGGCAGGTAAAACTACGACAATTTCGATGGCATGCGGGCTGATGGAGAAAGATTCCGGAGAAGTAATTGTAGATGGCAAAAAATTGTTGCATACTTCTACTGCTGAGAAGATGGCAATAGGCTATGTGCCCCAAGACCTGGCCCTTTACCCTGAATTAAGTGTGGCTGACAATATCAGATTTTTTGGCCGGCTATACGGTATTGAGTCAAAGGAACTTTCAAAAAGAATAGATTCAGTTTTGGAACTGGTCGGACTTAACGATAGAAAAAATGACAGGGTCGGGACTTTTTCGGGAGGAATGAAGCGACGTGCAAATATTGCCGTCGGACTGGTACACTCACCCCTCCTTCTGGTTTTAGATGAACCTACCGTAGGTGTCGATCCTCAAAGCAGAAATGCGATTTTAGAAGCCGTTCAAAATTTAATAGCAGACGGACTTGCCGTTTTGTATACAACTCACTATATGGAAGAGGCGGAAAGGCTCTGTCATTTAATAGGTATCGTGGATTCAGGCAAGCTAATAGCCGAAGGTACGAAGCACTCGCTCGTAGGAGCCGTTAATTCTTCCAAGCGTATAAAGATTAGATTTGATGAATTTAACGCAAGCTACGTTAAGATTTTCGACGAAATATCCTTTGTTGATTACGTAGAACAAAAGGCAAATGAAATTGAAATTATATTAAATAACGACAATATCCAGATCGCTGATATCTTTAAGAATGTCGGAGAAATATCATCGGCAATTATTTCCGCTGAAATCGTGGAACCAAATTTGGAATCGGTATTTTTGTCTCTTACCGGAAAGGAGCTACGAGACTGAGATCGCCCGGCTATACAAAGTCCGTTCTTACGGTCATGGTGATGGATATCAAACGGCGTATGCGAGATCGAAGTGCCGTTATTAATTCATTTGTTGCTCCGATTTTGCTGGCAACGATACTAGGCTTTGCTTTTGGCGGAAACAAGTCGGTCGGTCTTCTTACAATCGGAATAAGCTCTCAAGATTTGAATGCTTCAACAATTGCTTTGATACACGAATCGGTTACAGAGTCCGCTCTACCCTCTCTAATAAAAGTTAGTTATTATTCTACCGACTCACAGTTACAAAATGCAATTGACTCCAAACGGATTGAGGGAGGCATAATGGTTCCGCCTCAAATATTATCCAGCCAATCAATGATATCTCTTATTAAGCATTCAGACGATGTATTTAACGCAACCTTCTTATCAAAAAGTTTAAAAAATAATACGGCTAAAATAACGATAACGGCTACCAACCAAACTGCCCAAGAGGTTGCAAGCGGGATAGCGTCTGCCATTTATGGAAAAATCTATTCGGGATTATTGGTAGGTGCGGTTTATTCCCAGGTTAAACACGGAAATTTACAATCTTTTATCTCAACGTCTCAAAAAGCTACGATTCAGCCTTTGGAAGCGGTACTTCACTCATCAAATTTTGGAAACGGCAAAAACATAATCGGATATTATGCTCCTTCAATGGCAATAATATTTTTGTTTATAGGAGCGGGACTTGGCACAATCAGCATTGTGGCTGAAAAAAAAGGGGGGACACTCGCTAGGCTTGCGGCAGCTCCCATAAAATCCGGCTCTGTTGTGTCCGGCAAAATATTGTCGATACTTATCACGTCACTTGTATCAATTTTGGCTTTATGGGGGGAAACCGAACTGTTTTTCGGAGCCTCCTGGGGAGACCCTGCCGGAGTTTTAATAATGTGTTTGGCAACGACACTTTCCATGTGTGGGTTGGCAATATTTCTAACTTCGTTGGCCAGAGATGAACAGCAGGCATTTGTTGCATCGGTAATTGTAGGGTTTGTGCTGGCTCTATTGGGTGGGAATTTCTTTCCACCCGGTTCATTGCCTCCTTTTATGCAGACATTGTCCTTGGCTACACCTAACGGCTGGGCATTGGTGGGATTTGGAAGATTAAGTCAGGAAGGTGTAAGTTTAACCGGAGCTTTAACTCCTATTGTTGTACTCTTAGTTATCGCCGGGGTTTTGGGGACTCTTTCTTTAGTTCGTATTGGTAGGGTAGTCGAGTTGTGAAGGTATTAACCGCCCTGCTATGGGTGAATCGTAAACGTGCCAGCAAGGACTACAGAATAGTTATTGTTGCATTGTTATTGCCGGTCTTTATAATGTTTTTAGTAGGCACTGTTTTTGGCGGTCCTCAACGCTCTCCCGTAGGATTAGTTGTCGGTTCAAAGGATAAATTTGCGCAGAGAATAGAATATCTAATGAATACAAACCCCCAGTTGATAGTTAGGACATATCCGTCAAAGGCGTCATTGGAAGACAATTTATTACGCGGAAGAGTAGTGGCAGGCCTTATTATTCCGATTGGAATTTCAAAGAGTCTGACTCTAAATAGGCAGGTGAATCTGGACCTAATTGCCCCTGCCGGTCAGGCGGATTCTTATATAGCCAGAGCCCAATTAATAGCATCCGTGGAAGCGGTTTCAACTGAATTTAGTGCTGCCAAATTGATATCAATGAATAATAGGGCCCTATATAGCCAAGCACTGGCGAAAGCTCAGAATATTACTAATTATGCCCTTAAAAAATACGACTCAAATAAAAATTCCACTCCGAATCCATATGACTATACGACACCGTCTAACTTAGTGTTATTTGTATTTCTGATGCTTCTGGGAGCCTCGTCGACAATAGTGGAGATGAAGCAGTTGAATATCTTTACCAGAATGCTTGCAACTCCCGCAAAGCCGTTCCTAATTGTTCTGTCTATGCTTCTCGGACTTTTTTCTTTGGCATTTGGTCAGTCAGTTATGCTGATATTTGTGGGGAAGTTCTTGTTTAAAGTTTCTTTCGGCTCCCCGGTCGCTTTAATTTCACTATTGGTCATATTGTCTGTTACAGCATCATCAGCCGGGGT
>DAIDJA010000040.1 GCA_027451605.1 Acidimicrobiales bacterium | reverse complement strand
CTCTAATGGGCTCCTATTGGTTACCCCTATATTTCAGGCAATATCGTCAACAAAATTCGACCTTAGCTAAAAATAATATTCTCCGGAACAATATCTAATGGAGTTTGGATTTTACCCAATAATCGCCACTTTTAAAAAGACGAATTCAAAATAAATTGAAGTTTTTAAGTCATCAATACAGTTTGACCTTGCGAATCCTTGACTTACCGATTCCGTTGCTTACCCGTAACTTGCTCTTAGGTGACTCTTTCAAATTTTGGATTTAAAGCTCAGCACACCACAAAATTTACTTACCTTAGCTTTTCATATCATTGTAAAAAGTGTTATGAATTACCTGCTTTAGGTCAGTTGTTAATTTTGTTATTTTCAATGGTCTTAATTTCATTCACCGCGAGTTCTATTTTCCCCAGACCTGCCGTCATTAGCTCTACATCGGATTTAAGTTTTAGCTCACTTGATTGATTCGAATCTTCATAACATTTAATTGCACCGTTGTAAAGATCCGTATATCCCTTTGACAATGCAAGAGTAACTGTCGAAGACGGCGAAGGCAAATTTCCGTTAGCATCCTGAACATCGTTCCCCAAAACTACGCAAAAAGTCTTGGCCGACGGATAATTTCGTTTCTTATAGGCTTTATTTACGTTATTAAAGTCTTGATCTATGGTACTGACTGAGGCAGTAAATCCGGTACCACTCTCCCAGTTGCTAACCCGCTGATATACGGGTCCTGACATATCTTGACTACATGAAGTAAGGCCCAGTCCTACCAATAAAATAGCTATGGCGGCAATACGTCTCATCTTTTATTACGTTACGGATTTGAAATCCACCATTACCACAAGCTGCTTGGTCTTGCCGGCACGTAATATCAGATATTTTCCTTTTACCAGATCCATACGACCTACAGATCTCACGCTGTCAACTTTGGCATTATTCAAATATAAACCCCCCTGAGATATCAGCCTCTTTGCCTCTCCTCTAGATGACGTAAGCTTGCTTAAAGATACCACGGTATCTATTGACTGATCCAGCACCTGAGACTCTCCAAGGGCAACAGTTGGAACTCTTGATATCAGCCCTTCGATATCAATCTCTTCGACAGACTTTCCAAAGATCCCCTCCGAAGATAATTTGGCGGCATCTGCGGCGTCAGAACCGTGAACGAGTCTGACTATTTCAAAGGCCAACCTCTTTTGAGCCATTCGAAGCCTTGCCTCTTGCCGCAAACTTCTTTCAAGATCAACAATTTCATCTTGTCCGAGAAATGTGAAGTATTTAAGATATCTTATCGCCGAAGCATCTTCAACGTTATAAAAAAACTGGTAAAGCTCATACGGCGAAGTCAGCTCTGCATCCAACCAAACTGTGCCCGATTCTGATTTACCGAATTTTTGCCCGTCTGACTTGGTCACCAAAGGAGTAGTCAATCCCCTAGCTCCCTCAAACCTTTTGACTCTTCTTATCAAGTCAATACCCTGTACGATGTTTCCCCACTGATCCGATGCTCCGACTTGGAGGTTAACTCCGTAGTTTTCGTACAAGTATAAAAAATCATATGCCTGAAGAAGCATGTAGGAAAACTCTGCAAAGCTGATTCCGGTTTCAGGATTCTCCAGTCGGTTTTTGACCGAATCTTTTGCCATCATCTGATTTACGGTTGCATACTTTCCGACATTTCGCAGAAATTCAGTTACCGTCATTTCTGACCACCAATCAAGATTGTTCACAACGGATAGATTTTTACTATCTGATCCAAAAAATCTATTAATCTGGTTCGAAAGTGATTCAACATTTATTTGAACTTGTGATTCATCGAGCATCGGACGCTCGGTAGTCTTGCCCGAAGGGTCGCCGATCAAACCCGTTGCTCCCCCTACCAAAGCTACAACTTTATGATCTATGGAAGCAAATCTTTTCAGTAAACAGAGCTGCAACAGATGACCAACATGAAGACTTCCGGCGGTTGGGTCAAATCCAGCATAAACAGTAAGCGAACCGTCGCTATTAATTTCTTTTTCCAACTCCAAACTGGAACTCTGATAGACAAGTCCCCTGAATTCTAAATCTTTATATAACTCGGTCAATTTGAAAATATCCTGTTTGAAGATCGCAACCTAAAATAATCTTTTTTAATTACTGAACTCTAGTCAATTATAAACAAAACCCATAAGCCTCAAATTCAGTTGATTAAATACATAAAAAAAACTAATATTAAAGATAGCCTAGTTGTCTTAATCAATAGAAATTTTTTAAATACACAAATCTTTTTCTTAATAACATGTATCCCGGAACCTTTGCCATAACCAAACCTAATCATCCTGCGGTAATATTCACCTCCACGGGTGAAGTCATTACCTACAAACAGTTAAACGAAAGGTCAAATAGGATTGCTCACCTCTTAAGAACTTGCGGGGTTATGCGCGGCGACGTCATCGCAATTTTCATGGAAAACTTACCGGAATTCATCGACATAGCATGGGCCTGCCAGAGAAGCGGGCTCTATTACTGTGCTATCAGTTCTTACTTAAAGCCAAATGAGATTGCTTATATTCTCAATGACTGCAAGCCTAAAGTTTTCTTCACCTCCGACTATAAATACGAAGTTGCCCAACAGGCAATCGATATGTCTGACTCGGTTACATCCATGTTTATAGTCGGCGACGATAGAGGTAAATTTAAATCTCTCAGCCAAGCCACCTTGGAACTTCCGACCTCCAACTTAGATGACGAGGTGGAAGGATCTGATCTGCTTTATTCATCGGGAACAACCGGTAATCCGAAGGGCGTTAAGATGCCCTTAAGTTTTAACGAAATGGGAACTAACGTTGCCATTCAATTTTTACTCTCAGCACTCTACAGTGCATCAGAACATTCTGTTTATCTCAGCCCCGCACCGCTTTATCATGCTGCCCCACTGCGCTTCACGCTTGCAATTCACCGGATCGGCGGTACTGCTTTGATTATGGATAAATTTTCACCCGAAGACTATCTTCAAGCAGTTCAACAATATGGAGCCACTCACAGTCAAGTTGTACCGACAATGTTTATTAGAATGCTGAAATTAGATAAGGCAATCAGGAACAAATTTGATGTAAGCTCACTAAAGTGCGTCATACATGCCGCAGCTCCCTGTCCCATCCCCATCAAAGAGCAGATGATTGATTGGTTCGGACCTATTATTTATGAATACTACGCCGGAACCGAAGGTAACGGTTTCGTAGCCATTGATTCATATGACTGGTTAAGGCATAAAGGGTCTGTCGGAAAGCCTCTGATCGGGAAAATTCACATCTTGGATGAGGACGAAAACGAACTTGGATCTGAAGTAGACGGAACGGTATACTTTGACGGCGGAGCCAGATTTGAGTATTTAAACGACCCGGAAAAGACAAAAAAGTCAAGATCCAAACAGGGCTACTCCACACTGGGAGACGTCGGCCATTTGGACAAAGACGGATTCTTATATTTGACGGATCGAAAGGCCTATATGATCATTTCGGGAGGAGTAAATATTTACCCTCAGGAAGCTGAGAATCTTTTGGCTACTCACGAAAAGGTTGCCGACGTAGCAGTCTTCGGAATACCCGATCCAGATTTGGGCGAGCAAGTCAAAGCTGTTGTCCAGCCAGTCGACTATTCAGAGGCATCAAAAGATCTTGAATATGAACTGCTCGAATTTTGCAGGAAAAACCTATCTAATATCAAGTGCCCCAAAAGCATTGATTTTTTGGATGAACTTCCCAGATTGCCCACCGGCAAACTCTACAAGAGGCTCTTGCGAGACACTTATTTAAATAAAACTTAATCAAATTGTACTATTGTTGATAGTCGACTGACATAAATTGAAAGGCCGTCAATATGTTGGTAATAAAACTTCTTAAATTATTAAAAAATAAAAAAAATTCCGCTTCAAAAGAAAGTACTTCTTCGAACAACGGCTCTTTTCCAAGTGATGGGAAAGACAATTATAATTCGTCTGATTCGATCAGAAATACCGTTAGACAGACACTGGTTCTGGACGTATTTCTACCATTGGTAAGTTACTATATTTTAAGATCTCTCCATTTTTCAAGCGTGATATCGCTTATTTTGAGCGGAATTTTTCCGGCTTTCAGAGTCTTATTTTTAGGATTCAAACAAAGAAGCATAGACGCCCTGGGAATATTGGTACTGGTGGGAATAGTTTCGGGTAGCCTGCTGGGCCTGATTACCGGAAGCGCCAAGCTGGTACTTATCGACGGAGTTCTCCCGACGGCGGTAATCGGATTTACCTGTTTGGTGTCGCTATTTTTTAAAGCACCTCTTATGTATTACTTCGCATTGGAATTTAGAGGTGGCAAAGAATCTGTAGCCGGTAAAGAGTTAATCGGTTTTTTGCAGTATAAATCATTCAAGGACACAATGCGCCTGATTACCTTGGTCTGGGGAATCGCCTTAGTCTTAGAAGCGGGAATCCAGATCTGGATAATTTTAAATTTTTCAATTTCGGTGGCAAAAACTACATCTAACATCATGCCTATAGCTTTTATTGCGATACTTTTCGTGTGGACATATACGATGGCAAAATCAAAGCAAAGTAATAGACAGAATCAACCCGCAGAACAAAATATAAAGCTCATATAACATCCTTAGTTCTGTCAATGTAAAAATTATTTGAAAGCAAAGTAACCTACATTCTAAAATGGAAAACACAGTGATTCCTCTTTGAATATCAGTTAAATTAAGAATTCGCTTTGAAAAGTTTACAGCCCTAGATTTTGAATAAACAACAGAGACCTCACTGGTAAGATTGAACCATCGGTTGCATTTAAAGAATCTGTATATGCAATTGCTGACATTAATTAGAAACCTCTATGTTTTATTTAATCGTTTAAAGAGATACTCAAGCCGATTTAATATTCAATTTAATTTTGAATAATGTATATAGAGCTGAGTATCATTATTAGATGCAACAGTTAGCGGAAATTTTCCTCGGGCAAAACCGAGTTCGCAGGGTGAAGATAATGTCATTGTTTACAAGCCCATCTAACGTGAAGGACAGAAAATGAGTTTTTTGGTAGATCCGCCTCTATTGATAACAGCGGGAGCATTAATTGAAAGAAATTCTCCCAACAAACTTGTCGCAGACACCCTCGAAAAATCCACTCTCGCAATCTTTATCGGAACTTCTGCAAATCTTTATTTAGATAAACCGCATACTAAATGGATGTGGAAGCTAATGAGGGCAAAGTCCGGTCGCGATTGGATGATAAATTCCGACGTCTTTCACTTTGAATACGAAAACCCATCGGTCTTTACTCACATGATATCAATTTTGATATTTTCCACGTATCCATTCTGGATAAAACTGGGACGAAAACTTGTAAAACCTAAATACAAAAAAAGGTAAGATATGTCAAAAGTCACTCCGTCAAAGAGTCTGATTTCGTTTTGCTCAGCTGTTCTGCCTCAGGAAGCCGGAGGACCTGACCCCGAAGACCTTGCAATCAAACTCTCGCTGTATCTCAACCGACTTCCCAAGGATTTCCACAGAGGCTATATTGCTGCAGTCAATCTTTTTGATGCAATTTCTTGGGCGAAATATCAATCCAGAATAAGCGGATTGACCTTTGATCAGCGGGAAGAGCTGATCTTGAGGCTCCATAAAAATAAGATCACCTTCGCCTTAATTGAAGCCCTTAAAGCCCTGGTATTATTGGTTAACGGCTCATACTCAAATTCACCGGAAATAGCGGCCGCGGCGGCAAAAAATCCGCCTGTCCGAGAAGATGCCAAGTTAAACACCGTAACGGCGAGCTCATATCCAAGTATTTCCAGATGTGACATTGTAATTGTGGGATCCGGGGCGGGAGGTTCAATAGTAGCCAGAGAGCTTTCTTCAAAAGGCGCAGACGTAATCGTCGTCGAAGAGGGACAAAATCATACAAGCCAAGAATTCAGGGAAAACATGCCCTTGGACCGGTTTGCTTCCATGTACCGAGACGGCGGAGCTACGGCACTTTTGGGGCTTCCGCCCGTCATCATGCCGATCGGGCGCGGAGTCGGGGGCACTACGTTAATAAATTCCGGTACATGCTATCGAACTCCTGACAGAGTTTTAGATCTTTGGCATAACAAGTTCGGACTTGAATTTGCCCGCAAGGACTTATTCAACAAATATTTAGATGACGCCGAAGCCACTTTTCAAGTAGGACCTGTACCCCTAGATATAATGGGCAACAATGGACTCAAGGCCATTGAAGGTGCGACAAAACTTAATTGGAAAACGGGTCCTCTTATTCGTAACGCACCCGGGTGCGACGGCTGCTGTCAATGCGCAATCGGCTGCCCTCACAATGCAAAAATAGGCGTGCATCTTAGCGTCCTCCCAATCGCATGCCAAAACGGCACCAAAATTGTAACTGATCTAAAGGTGCTTCGGGTAATAACCGATGGCTCAAAGGCGGTCGGTATATATTCGAAAAGAACCGACGGATCCAAGGTTATTATCTACGCCGATCTTGTGGTAATAGCTGCCGGCGCGACTGAATCTCCGGGCATTATTCGACGAAGTGAAATTTCTTCTCATCCTCATCTGGGCAGAAATCTGGCGGTACACCCTGCCGTTGCCGTGGCAGGAAAGTTTGAAGAAGAAATATTTCCGTGGCACGGAGTACTGCAGAGTGCTTCCGTCGAAGAGTTTCATGAATCTGACGGAATCCTCGTGGAGGCTACTGCCACTCCGCCGGGAATGGGTTCAATGGTACTTCCCGGAGTCGGCTCAAAACTTATCGATCAAATTAACGATGCAAAACATTTGGTCAGCCTTGGAGCTATGATCTCCGACGGACCAAACGGAAGAGTCTTCGGGAAGAGTCGTACGATTCTGACATACAAAATGTCCGATACAGACGGTAGCCGTTTAATAAAAGGTATTGAAATCTGCTCCAAAATACTCTTTGCTGCCGGAGCCAAAGAAGTATTTACAGGAGTGACCAGAAAACCTGTCTTAAAGTCAAAAGATGATATCAGAGAACTTAAGGAAGTCGCAGACTACAAAGAGTTACATGTAGCCGCATTCCATCCCACAGGTTCAATTCGGGCAGGTACCGATCCCCAAATATGCCCTGTAGATATTAACGGTAATTTGCGGGGGTGCGAAAATCTATTCGTGATCGATGCCTCACTGTTGCCTAGCAGCCCCACTGTTAATCCTCAGATCTCGATTATGGCTACCGCAAAAGCAATTTCTGAAAACATTGTTAATTTATATTTTAACTAGTGCGAAAATATAATATAAATACCGACCTGGTTCTGATTTTCCACCGATTTTAACTGGCTGGATAATGGGTGGTAATTGACGACACCATAATCATCTCGTCTTTGATTTCCCAGTTCAGTGCTATATTCTGATGCTGCTAAGCATGCCCGGGATCTCATTGGCTGTCACCGTATTAAAACTTGATATAACCGAAATTTAACAAATTCTCAACTTAATGAGAGCTTAAGTCCTCCTGCCGGGACAGATAAATGACTGAAACACACATTATGATAAGTCCTGCAATTTCCACAATGGGTGCCATGTGCCCCATGCCTTTAACGTTTATTCTGTCGTGAAACATTGCAATTCCGATTGACATAGCGACCAAGGGCTGAAGTACAGTAAGTATCGGCAGCGTAAACCTTATCTCTCCAAGTTGATACGCACTTTGAATAAGCAGAAGAACAACTATACCCGATACTACTAATGCATAAGGTCCGACCGTAGTCAACGTGTGCAATATTCCATGTTTTGTTTCATGTCCAACCAGTTCGGTCGAAGCGGCCAGATAGCCCAATGCAAAACCTGAAGCGGCCGATAGTATTAAGGCTTTAATCCTAGGTTGTTTTTTGTAAGATACCAAAACCAATACTGAAACTACTACCGCTATAATTACTGTCAACAACACCCATGCCGGCAAGTGCGGGACCGTCTTACTTTGATGAGGTCTGGCAACTGTCAAAAAGATAGCCAATCCGCTGCAAGTTAATATAGCTGCGACAAAATCATTTAGAGACGGCACCTTCTTTCGAATCAAAGATGCTACCGGAATCGCAAATACAAGCGAACTGACTAGAATTGGCTCCACTAAACTTAAGGCTCCGAAACGTAATGCCAAAAACTGGAAAACAAATCCTAAGATATCAAAAAGATTCCCAAATAGCCACGACGGATATTTAAATAGCTCTATTAACAGCTTGGGCCTGAGCGACAGTTCAGGTGGTGTCTGCTCGGAGGCATAATGCTGTAACACTGCCGCACCGCCATAAAAGGCGGAACTCAACAAAGCAAAAATGACTACCAATAAAATCACGAATTAGTCCCAGACAAATTTTGACCTGTTAATGTTATTACTTTATTCCAAATTCCGCTTTAACTTTTTTGGCGGTGATATGTTCAACTACAAAAGCCAAAATGGGAACAAGGCCGGCTAAGATTACAGGAATAATGCTCCATATTTTCCACTTCGTTTTGTTTATTAAATCAAATCCGGATGCCAAATATGCAATGTAAAAAAATCCGTGAATTGGACCTACTATTTTGACGATAGCCAGATTGTGGGCAAAAAACTGGAGGGGCATACCGATAAAAACCAGAGTTGCCAATCCCACCCCGACGATCATCGCCAGTATTCGATAGCGATTCAACGAACCCTCAATACCTTTAATCAATTCCATTAAAACCAACTCTTTCTTTTATTTTCCTTGTTCAATTGTGATAGGTACTCGTTATATAATAACAACTCCTTATCTTCGTCGGTTAACGTGTCAGCTTCAGATTGCTGCAAAACCTCATTATCATCTTTTATAAAATTATTATCGCTTTCAACCATGTGAGTCTTACCGCTACAGCCTCCGACTCCAATTCGCTCGGCGTTTAAATGTCCATCATTTTCCGATTCCCCATTCGGTACCTGCAGTAATTTAGGAAGACCCGGGGCTCCTATCTGTCTTTCGACGACTTTCGGTACCTCCTTAGGATCATCATATATGATTTTATGCCATGTGTAAAATGCGTAAATTACGAATACAGGCCACTCAACCGCATAGGCCCAGCTTAAGTAGTTCCCGCTGAGCGCACGATGAACTTGCCAATCCGCCAGAGCCAAAAAGGTAGGTACTACGGCAATTAAAGTCACATGTGCCCAGATTGCCCGTGAACTAAACCACCTTACCTTAATTGTCCCTTTCATACTATATAGGCTAGTTCAATCCATACCGAATAGACGTCATCAAAAGTCCGTATTAAAACATTAAGCCCTAAACTGTTAACAGTTAAAGATAAATTCATTTTGTAATAGTTTGTGAGGTAGTTATGATTTCAGGCATGGGGCACATGGGGGGACAGTTCGGCAGTTTTATGCGGTCTCTAAGACGCGACCAGTCAGTGACCCAGTCCAAAATTACCAAAGGCACCGGCAAAAGAATGCTCAGATACGCCAAACCGTTCAAGATGTTGCTTATCATATTTTTCTTCGTAATAATCATTGACGCTTTAATTAATGTCTCAAATCCCTTAATATACAGACAAATTATTAACGTGGGTATTCTTAAAAAAAACACGGGAATTATTATTTGGCTGGCACTTTTAATAGGACTTCTGGCTGTCTTGGATTCAGGAATCTCCCTAATTCAACGCTACGTGTCGGCGAAAATTGGCGAGAGTTTAATATTTAAACTTCGAAGCGAAGTCTACTCCCATATTCAAAAGATGCCAGTGGCATTTTTTACCAGGACGCAAACCGGCGCACTGGTTTCGAGATTGGATTCAGATGTTTTGGGAGCACAACAGGCCTTCACTAACATCCTTTCTTCGGTAGTTTCCAATACTATTACAGTAATCCTAGTAGTAGCGTCGATGCTACTACTGTCATGGCAAATAACCTTGGTATCGCTGATCATTTTACCCATTTTTATTTTCCCTGCAAAAAAAATAGGGTACAAGTTAGGAGAGCTGGCAAGACAGGGTTATTCACTAAACGCTCAGATGACTTCACTGATGACCGAACGATTCAATGTCAGTGGGGCCATATTAGTAAAAATCTTCGGAAATCCCAGCCACGAATCACAGCTTTTTGAATCCAATGCCGCCCGAGTAAGAGATATCTGAGTTAAA
>DAIDJA010000039.1 GCA_027451605.1 Acidimicrobiales bacterium | reverse complement strand
TAGATAAATTACAATTCTGAGGGTTCCCGGGTGGAGGGGGATACTTTATATAGTGCCGAAGGTAACATAAAGTTAATGTATGACACATACCAATTACGCCACCTCGGCAACTATATACGATTCTAGCGAAATTCTCCACCACTTAGTTGGACTTAAAGATATCAGGATACTTTCGTACAAAAGATACGGCTCAGTCCATGAGATAGAAATAGAACAAGTTTTAGGTGAAAAGCTGTGGATGATTTACTTCGAATTGGCGAACTTATAATCATCGAAAAATAGCGGAATCTGGTGTCAGCGATTATATCATTTCAAGATTTCAATTAAGAATTTCGTTAAATTTAAATTGGAAGTTACAACATAATGGCATTTTCGTTTTTAGTGGGAATTATTCGTCAAATTTGGACCAACTTCATTTCTTAATTCGCAAAAGGATATGATCCCAAAATTAATTCTATAATTTTGGGTTTTTAATATTGTTGTCCAACAAGTCCCCGACATAGAGCGAATTGAAAGTAGGTTCGCCCCGGGAGATGTTTGGCAGCAACGAGAAACGGTTGATAGTTTGGGGTTTACATAATAGGCATTGTTAATAATCGTTAAAGCCCCCTAGACCAGGCTATCTACCCATTTAAGTGATAAAGTTATGCCATCGGCGGAATTTATAGAATGTGCTAAGTCAATTTAAATTATACTGAGCTCCATCAGCAATTCGGAAGACTTTTCATCCTATGACTCGTGAGCTAGCTATTTGAATTAACTATTAGCTGCAAAATTAATTAGCCATTTTAGGGCGCTTATTTAAAAGTCAAAAAGTTGGGCAGTCTCGGAGCCTTCTGGTCGGGACCTTGGGTACCTCTTACTTAGTGAATAGGACAATCAACACGGCGAATTGAGAAAAACTCGTCAACACCATAATCCTAAGACCGAAGAATTTCTCGGCTAATTTTTGATCACCTTGATGACAGTGAGGAATAAATCGCTAGCAAGCGATTTGACAATTTGATTCAAATCTTCTGGGAATTCAATTGTAGTTCAAGCGATCACAATTTAAAATCGCAACATCATAATGATTTACATAAAATTCCCCCACCTGATTTACAATCCAAAGATCGAAATAATGATCAAACCCGCCACTTTTAAAATAGTCTTTTTAATATAAGTTCAAGGATCTAATGAATCCTATAAATTGCAACTTTACAGATGGTTTACGTCAAGCCTTATTTTTTTGGACATGCGATGTCAAGTGGAATTGTCATAACTTTTGCGATCCCTAGGAGATCTGAGTCAATCGTTAGCAATGTTAAATTGTTTTGAAGAGCTACGAAAGCAATCATACAATCGATGAGACCTCGTGGAGTTATTCCATTTTTACGACATGACCTGTAAATTTTTGCCGCTCCGTCAAATCCGATTGAGGAGTCAAAGTTTACTAAATTAAATCTGAGTAGCAGTCTTCTCAACTTGACCATGTCTGTGTCAGAACGGGCTCCAGAAGTAACTTCCATAAGAATCGGCTCAGTAATACAAATTTGATTTTCTTTCTTAATAAGGTCAAGCATACGATTATCTACGCTGCTACCAGTACCTCGATCAAATTCAACCCAGGCCGATGTGTCTGCAAGAATCATTTATTTTTTGGAAAATAGTCTTTTGGAAGTCGACCAATGGCATGTGCGCCATGCATTTCCAGAGCTTCTTCAGTAGTCATTGGTTCTGAAGCTAAATGTCGAAGTGCTAAATTAACCGCATCGGTTTTAGTCTGCAAGTGGTAACGTCCCATGACGATCTTTAGACTTAATTCATCTATTTCAATGTTAGTCCTAATTTTTGCCATACACCTATTATATACGCTTTCTGTATAAATAGTGTAGGACTTTTTTCTAAATAAGATCAAATTTTTGAAACTCAATTTGCTCGTCGGGCTCATAACCCGAAGGTCGTTGGTTCAAATCCAACCCCCGCCACAATTAAACCTTTAGTGATATTGCTATTTTTGTCTTTATTGCTTTAATATGTGCCACAAAGTAGAACAGGATAAAAATTGGGATTCGCGAGCTTCAGCAAGACGTATCTGCAGTTGTTAGAAATGTTTTCAATGGGGAAATAATAATTATTGCCGACCGAGGTCACCCTGTTGCACAACTACCCCCAATTTCTCTCGGTATTATAGATCAGTTGGCTGAAGCTAAATTGGCAATAGAATCCACTTTAAGTCTTCAAGAACTAGATATGCCGCTTCCACTATGTGGATCCAAGAATGTTTTATCCAATATTCTTTAAGAAATGCGTGATGAGGCAGAGTCATAAATTTATATTATATTGACACATCTGCTACGGTGAAATTGGTTGTGAAGGAGCCGGAGTCTAAAACATTATTATCCTGGCTAAAGGAATCAGGTATCACACTTGATTCTTCGGTACTTATGAGAACTGAATTGATATGAGCAGTCAGGCGAGCTAAAATTCAAAATCTCTCTCGAACTCGTAAGGTATTAAATGCTATAACGTTGCTTGAGATATCGTTTCCGGTTTTGACAAAGCTTCGTTTCAATCTCCTACCGACTTGAGAACTCTAGATGCATTACATTTATCGGCAGCGTTATCTTTGGGCAGTGAGCTTCAATGAATTATAACTTATGATGAACGTTTAAAAAAATCTGCGGAAATGCAAAATCTTGAAGCTGTGTCGCCATAATCGATGACATGTTGGGATTGTCTAGCTCATAACTCGACGGTTATCTCAAAGCTTTCCATTATCATCCATATCTAAATTAAAGTCTGCTAATTTATAGAGTAATTTCTGTAAAAGTTTTGGGGATAGGTCACTTTAAAATGCTCCTGATTCTCCTTGGGTATGGTCTCAATAAATTTACACAAAGACTTCCAAGCACATTTTAAGGGCAGGAATTAAAGCCACTTTGATTGTGGCTTTTTGTTTTACGGACGGGGAGTATATAAATAACAGCGACGGATTAAACTTAATTTAATAACGACTAATCTAATTAAATGATTTTTCACTACTCAACAATATTTGGGACTCCCGTACCAGTGGTTATTAATTTAAATAGACTTTCGTTAATATAGTAATCCCAGACAGGAGCGCATTTATCATAGCAGGCTATTGATGGCACTAATCCTAAATGAGTAAACGTTAGTAGGGTCTTATCGTCTCCATTACTAATATCAAAGACAATATCTGTGCCTGTCCACTCTTGTTTATCTTTCACGAAACTTATATAACTATCTATAATATGCCATGTAACGTTTTTATTAGTAACTAGCTTCGTAATTTTTTGTTTAGAATAGTGAATATCCTGATAACGATATGTCCACTCTTCACCTAATATATCTGTAGAGCCTTCAATATTGCCTGACCACCAGCCACGAACATTGTTTATTGCATTAAAAACTTCATCTGGAGACTGCTTTACTTCAAATGTAATTGTTAGGTCAATTTGATTACTCATAATATAATTGTAGCGGTTGTTTAAAGGGAATCAGGATTCTATTTTAATTCCGGCTAAATTTTCGAAGTCGCGATCAAAAGTGAAGATTCTAGTAATATCGAAGTGCTTCATGACTGACGCATGAACAGCATCTCTTGCAGAAAGGGCGGCAACTGAAGTCAAAAGATCTTTTGACTTGATTATAATCTCTCTTGTAATTGGAAATACTTCATCTACGATTGCAAATAAGATTTCAAAAGTTGGTGTGATTGCTTCTCTCCGATTTATAAAGGTATATCTATGTAAAATTTCTTGAAATACCTCGGCGTCAGTTACCAACATTTCCCGATCTAATGCGAATCGTTCTAAGACTCTCCTGGATGTAAGCTTGTTTGGATGATCACTTCCAACCAAATACATTGGAACATTTGAATCAATAAATATCATTCAATTCCTGTGTAACCTTTTGCAATCTGCGAGTTCAATTCTTCAATATTACCAACAGGAAACGAATACTCCGAAGCTGATTTGATTGCTACTAACTTTGTTTCCGGATTTCCAAGGCTAACTTCGCTCCTGGCTTTTCTCAATGCACCGCGAACCCATTCCGATATTGTTAAATGAGAGACTTGGGCACATCTCGAAATATCTTCGTATTCGCTTTCCGGCATAACGATTTGTAGCCTTTTACTCATGCTATTAGTATATCATACACACCTGGGTATTGATCAGCCTTTTATTTGAATGTTTGCCTTTCTTACTCAGAACTATGAAGTGGTCGGGAAATATAGGAGGCTCACCTACCTAAGAAGGTGAAAAAGTATTATTATAGCTAAAAAAGCAACGTTAAACTTTGAGCAGAGTTTGACGTTACAGTGATCAAGCCTATGATTGTACGGTAAATATATATCACCGCTAACAATTTGTTAGTGCTTGGAATCGGGCGTAAATCCATATCCTTAAGACCTGGGACTTCAAGAGAATTAGTAATTGCGGATGTTTACCCATCGGAATGGCTCTTAAAATCTAAACCAAAAGATAAGAAACCCTAAGTCAATGGCGCAACGTAGATTTGTAACAACTAAATAATCACTATGTACAATGGATCTGATTACCTTAATCTTTTCTAGAATTGTTGGGATAGATAGTCTCGCCGCGTGCCAACATATTTACATATTTGGCTAGTCTACGTTTTCTCGATGATTCGGTCTTAAGCGAATTTAGCCTATATACAATAGCATATCGATTCAATTTACTCAATTTATTAAATACAAGTTGAGCTTCTGGATTGTTTTCAAGTGCCTGAATTAAATCTGACGGAACCACCATATTCGCCTGTCCGGAATATGGTGAATCCCAGGTTCCTCTGGCTTTTGCTGTAGCAATGGCAGCGAACCCGGCCGGTTTCATTTTGCCTGCTTTAATTAGCCGATTCGTATTTTGGACGTTTTTGACAGACCAAGAACTATTTGGTCGACGGGGAGTAAATCTTTGAAGATAACTTTCATCATCTCTTTTCCTAAGCTGCCCGTCGATCCATCCGTAACATAACGCTTCATCCAAAGCCTCTGCGTAAGTTAGCTCAGTGACCTTACCACCTTTTTTGCATAATGCTAACCAGACTCCGGGAGAAGTATCATGATTGTTTTCCAACCACTTACGCCATGTTGTTGCATTATGAACAGTCAGTTCTTTTAAATCAGTCATTTGAGAATCTGTATTACCGGTTCAACGGCGAAGGGCAACTTTAGTCAATTTGATAGGTAGTTCAAATAAATATTTTAGGGCTTTTCAACCAACTGTTGGTTAATCCAGTCCAGTTCTAAACCGCCATTCCGATAACTCTCGCACGCTTTAATTTATGAATTATCACGGTGATTGTTTGCACGATTAAATAAATATTTTAATCTTAAATATTTTAATCTTAAATTTTCAATTGACAATAAATGATTGATATTAAATATTATTTGTCGGACACTTAAGAAAGTGGTCTAGATTACTGAAGATATAAGATGGGGAGTTTCTGTCTAAATTCATTTGAATTCTGCGGAATGTCATATCAACTAGTAGTAAACTAGTTGATATGAAAAAAACTATTGGCGCTTTTGAAGCAAAAACTCACTTGTCTGAGCTGCTTGAAGAGACAGCGCGTGGAAGCACGTTTGTTATAACCAAGCATGGGAATCCAGTCGCCAGACTCCTACCGGTTAAGGAGTCTCTAACTGATGTTTCGTCGGTCGTTGCGGCAATACGTCAATTGCGGAGCGAGAATAGACTCAAAGGACTGACCCTCAAAAAATTAATTGAAGAAGGACGAAGATAAATAATGCCCTTTGTGATGGATACCTCAGTAACTATGACTTGGTGCTTTGACGATGAAGTCCGAAACACTACGGACTCATTGCTTGAGAGCTTAGTTGAAACTTATGCAGTTGTTCCTAAGTTGTGGGACTATGAGGTATCAAACGTGTTGATTATTGCAAATCGAAAAGGTCGAATATCGGAGTCAAATATCATTAGATTCCTAAAATTGTTAGAGGATCTGCCCATAGTTGTAGATGACGTTACGGTAAATCGGGCAAGATTATTTGAGATCGGCCGTTACCATAGTCTGACTGCATACGATGCCAGTTATATAGAGCTGTCGCAGCGCCTCGGATTAGGATTTGCAACTCTTAATTTGTCCTTGAGACAAGCATGTAAATCCAGCGGAGTTAATGTACTGGAAATATAAAACTGATTATATCTGTTCTTGTATATTGTTAATTACGACAGACCTAATTTACGACTGTGACAAGTTCAGTTAAGGTGATCAAAAAAAATATTATCCGGCAAATTTTAAAAGTAAGTTCAGTGTCATATCGTAAACAGCGCTAATTGTCAAACCTCATAGTTTTGCCGAAAGTCGACAATCTCTAATAACAATATGTGTATTTTCTATGGCAAAAATGCCAAATTTTGCCGTGCCATGTTCCGGTATTGAGGTTGCCTGACTATTTATGATTTTTAGTTTTCGGTATATGCAGAAGGTCCATTATATAAATTCGGTTCTTCTTAAACCTGAGGTCACCGGAGGCGGAAGTAATCTATCTGGTTTCTTTTGTTTTGCAAAGGCCTGACCTGATATTTGGTTAAATATTTCGGCAATGAATATTAAGGTCAACTGGGACTGATTGCTAATTTAGTTTTTGTATATCTATCCGTTAAGAAAATGCTGGACTGCTATAAAAAATAGCGGTTGATCCGATTTTGACTTAGGAAGCGAACAAATTCAAATTTGAAAGTCTGCAACACTTAATATAAATGCATTACAATGTTTTTTCTTTATCAATCTGTATTATTATACGTTGACTTGGATGTCACGAGAGCAATGACGATGGCGCTTACGGCTGTAAGCCAGCACGAGGCCATAATCATAGAACTGAAGTTATGTCCGTAATTAATAAAACTCATTCCGTTAAAAAATGCGCCGGTAGTTGTTAAAAACGAAGCCACTGAACAAATTATCCATGATTTGGATCGGAGTTTTATCGATGAAATTACTAAGCCTATAGTGCCCAGTACCAGCAAAATTGCAAGATAAACGTGTATCGCCAGTGCGAATCCACCCTTAAATGATATTGCCCAGATGACCGCACTCAGTCCCCCGATAAAATAGTTATTTCCCTTTACTCCGGGGTGATGCGAATTAATATTTGCGAACAAATTTAGAATCATCCCTGCAAGAAATTGCAACCCGTAGACCACAAGAAGCAAATAAGCTTGCATCATAATCATGAAGGATTTCTTCTGCTTTTTCATTGGCAAAGTTTAACATAGGTATTCAAGAACAAACTGCCGGTTTTATCTTTATCCAAACTGAATTTTGTGCAAGTATTGCTATTGAACTTGACATCCTATTAAATTAATGGTAATTTAAGGTGAGAATTAATGACGGTCTTGGGAGAATTTCGATGCGAAATCAAGTTGACGAATCTGTTACAGAAGTATCGTTAGTCGAATCTAAACCTGAGATAAATCAGAAAGATTTGAAAACCTTAGGCAATGTTTGGGTAGTCAGAAATATTACTCCGTTAGGAATAATGCTATTGGTTTCACTTCTGTATTTAGTGTGTTTAAAGTTAAATATTGGCCTTAAATATGTCAATTATTCTCAAGAAAATGCCTCTGATTTGGCATTAATGCAACTGGGGTTTTTCTTAGTGGTTACGATACTTGAGATTCCATTATTTATTTACTTAAAGTACAAAATAGCGCCAATTAGGCATAAGCTTCCAAGGAGATATTTTACAAGTGCATTATTTAGTCCACTTTATTTAAGTGCAGTTTTCTATTTTTGCCTTAATATTGAGACTGCTGGTTTTGAAGATCAAGCTAGACTGTTTATTTTTTTTATTATATTTATAGGAGTTGGATATTTCAACAGGATATTTATTCTTAGTCAACAAAGAAGACGGCTAAGAAATCGTGCAGTTAATCAAAATGATCCTATTGCGGTAAAATGTGCTGAAGTTGTCCGAAATTTTAAAATCCGTTACAATGGCGTGATTTTGTCTCCGAATCCGATAGTCTTAAATAACCCTCGATTCGGATGCAGCGGTACATTTTCCCTTACACTTTTTCATAGAAACATAGATGGCATCTCCGACACTGCTTTAGAGGCGGTCATACTCCATGAAATCTCTCATTTTAAACATAAAGACATCGCCAAGCGATTCATGTTTGGGTTTTTGTCGGTAGCCGCAACATTAATGTTTGTGCGCTGGGCTTTGTTGCTGGGCTGGGTTGTCAATTTTACCGGCGCGACATTGAATACAGTAGGACTCGAATTTCCGGTTGCAATTGGATTGACAGTAATTTGCTATCTCTTAAGTTCCATTCTTTATCGGGCAATTGAGCGCCACCAAGAATATACGGCTGATGCATTTGTGGTAATGGTAAAACATGACTTTGTGGGAATGCAGGAAGTATTGGAATATTTGGATAAAGGTTTGAGACAAAAATTTACCCCAATGCTTTATTTATTTCGCAAGACGCATCCAAGCTTAGAAAAGCGTGTAAAGAGAATGAAATCGCTAAGTAAAGCCTCCGCAAAATTTGATATTGACGGAGAGGATATATCCTTTAAGTCAACAGATGATATTAAAAAGGCGACAAACAGAGTGATCGCAAAAAACATAAGTTCCTTTGGAGTAATTGCTATTTTAATTGCCTTAACTCTTTACGGTATATTTTTAGTCAGATGGACAAATGAGCCTGCAAAGATATCGCTGAGTTCGTTGAATGAACCGATTAACAGTTTGGTCTACTTCGAACCAACTAACGCTTCCGGACCGCCGTCATATGCAATATATCCGCTTGCGGCACTGAGCAATGCCAACCCATTGCCAATCAGAATTTTACCCGGATCGACATTTGAAATAAATCCCGCCAAGAAAGAGGCCGTTATTGCAGCATATCCGAGCGTGGAGTATGGTTGCTTAAGCGCACAGACTCAGGGATCACTGCGCTGGTATTATCTGATAAATGGTCGAGAATTCGGGTCAACGATCGCAGATTTCGGAGACGGGAATCTTGGCGATCCTGATATAAGTTATTCGGGAAATCTTCTTTTTTATGATTCATTTCAGGACAATAGATTCGGAAAATGTCAGGAATCAGTTTATGAAATTTCTAAGAATTACCCTCTAACTCCAAAGCTAATTTTGTCTTGTCAAAGTGTCATCAACTGTGTCGGAATGGCAGATCCTAATATTTCCCCAAACGGTCAATATTTGGCATATCTTTATATCACAGGTGTACACAACAGTCAAAATGTGGAATTTGGAACCATGGCTGTTGAGGTAATGAATCTGAGTACCCATAAGTCTGTCACGATCGCACAATGTAATTTAAATGAAGCCTGCTGGCCCGAACGGGGACTTCAATGGAGCAATGATGGCAAAGAGCTAGCTTTTACAATGAATAATACAGTTTACCTGTGGAATCAACATACCGGTTTGGTAAAAAACCTATTTTCATGTTCAATGATATCTGACTGTCTCTTCCCTGAAAATCTGATATTTTCACCCGATAGCAAATGGCTGGCCTTTGATATATACTCAGGAAATGTTTCCGGACAACTGATTGTCGTTAATACCGTTGGTACTAATTATGCAAGCATCGCTCAATCGAAAAATTACTTTGGTACCGCTTATTGGTATCCTTGAACACCGTTGACAGAAGTAAAAGTCGCAAACCTGAAAGATACCTCCGATTATTGAAACTTCAGTGTAGCTACCATCACGTATTTTCAAAACTAAATACCTGAATTTGAAGTTTCGTGCAAAAGTAAAGTCGAACTATATAAATGCACCAAAATATGACTAGGATATTGCTATAATCACTCGCGATATAACTAAGGAGCTTTTGGAGTCAGCTAAGCAATTTCCGGTCGTAACTGTACTTGGTCCGCGGCAGTCCGGCAAGACTACATTGTGTAGAACCACATTCCCAAGTCATAAGTATTTTTCGTTTGAAGATCCTGATGTGAGACGCAGAGCAATTGATGATCCTCGCAGTTTCTTAGCCGAAATCGAAGATTTCGCGATTTTAGATGAAATACAACGGATTCCCGAATTGCTGTCCTATTTGCAGGGAGTAATTGACTCGAAAAAGGTTAGCGGGAGATATATTCTAACTCGAAGCCACCAGCCAATGTTGAGCAGCGCAGTCAGTCAGTCGCTTGCGGGAAGGACTGCAATTTTGGAATTATGGACCTTTTCATTTCATGAAATTCGAAAGTTT
>DAIDJA010000038.1 GCA_027451605.1 Acidimicrobiales bacterium | reverse complement strand
AATTTTGGCACGGTCCGTACGGGATGCTGCGAGGTATTATGATGTCGTTGCGGGAGTCGACCCCTATGATCCCTCCACTCTGGTTAGTGACGGAATGTGGGAACAAAATCTCGGTAAGACTAAATTTAAGGGCAAGAAGGTTGCAGTTATCCCAAATTTATGTAATGTTACCCTGGAAGATGGGGTAGAAAAACTCATTTTAGATAATGCGGATTTACTTATAAAAGATTTAGGGCTCGAGAAAGTTGATATCGATGTTAGCCCTCCAAATCTGGCTGCCTATTGGATGATGGAGAACCTCGTTACCCTTATAGGCGATCTTGGCAAGCTTTGGCCAAAGAAGGCAGGCGATTTAACTGATGAGGTTGCCATGGGGATTATGTTATCCGAGGCGTTTTATAATTTTAAGACAGCATCCATAACGGAGATGAGAAGGATCGAAGCCAATGAAGAGATGGCCAGGGCCTTCGAACAGGTCGATTATATAATTGCGGCTACCAATCCCGGTCCGGCATTTCCGGCAGAAGCAACTAAATCGAATCAGGATAGTGATTTATTGGATTTTCTGAAAGAAAATTCGTTAGTTAAGTCTGGATCGAAAGCAGTTCTTTATGGAGCGAGAGTTGTAAGTTCGTTCAATCAAAAGATTCCGGTATACGTTTTAGACGAAGCTGCAAAGAGGTTTCCCGAGATGATGAATATGGGTGCGCTTACAATGATTTCAAATGTATACGGTAATCCTGCAGTGTCCATTCCGGTAGGTTCGATAGATTCGCTTCCGGTGGGAATGCAGGTATTGGCTCCCCATCACAGAGACGGTGAGTTATTGGATATTGCCCTTTCGGTTGAAAAGGAGCGTCCATGGCCACTGCATGCACCGCTGGACTGATAGTTTAGGGTTCTAAGTTATCATTGATCTATTAACGGTACTTCAGTTTATAAGCACTTGTCGATATATAATAGGGAGCTACACTTCAAATGTCGGACGCGAAAGAAAAGATTGTTAATGCGCCCAATTCTCTGACGGTATTCAGATTGGTACTTTTTGGGGGATTTTGTGTTCTTATATTGACGAATGAATCCAAGGCAATTGCCGCCGTTCTCTTGGGATTTGCCGGAATCACCGATTTTTTGGATGGTTATGTCGCTCGTCACTTTAATCAGGTAACCGAACTTGGTAAAATTATCGATCCCGTTGCCGACAGGATACTTGTAGGCGGATCGTTGGTAGTTGCATTAATTTCGCACTCAATACCGCTGGTCATCGGTTTAATCATAATTTTTAGAGAAGTGTTGATGAGTACCGTAACAGTTGTATTGGCAATGCTAAGGGCTAAAAGAATTGACGTAATTTGGTTCGGTAAGGCCGGTACTTTTGTACTTATGGTAGCGATCCCTCTTATGATATTGACATCGTACACGGGCAGCCATGTCTCTGAAATTAAAGTAGTATTTAATCACATCGGGTTATATTTATCATTGGTCGGAATTGTTATGTCATATACCGCAACGGTTATGTATATTCCTATATCACTTAAGGCTTTAGACGAGCGTTCCATGAACTAGAAAAAAGATCTAGTTGTTATGGCAAGCAACTCTCAGGTCATTTGTAATTTCACTAAAATTCTCAAATTACACTTTCACCGGGAAAATGAGTTCAAAATGTTCCGATTGGATCATTTATTCTTTATTTCACATTGGTTTTGAGAGTTTTGTCAACGTTCAAAGTCAAATATTATTGCCAGTTAATTCCTCAAAATATTGGCTGATTTTCTAAAGGCTGTGAAATATTAGACTAGTAGGGGGTGAGACTGTTGACGATCGTTGAGGATTTTAACTAATGAAGGCAGTTGTAATGGCCGGCGGACACGGTACAAGACTTCGTCCCCTTACTTCGAGTACTCCGAAACCATTGCTTCCAATCGCAAACAGACCCATGCTCGAACATGTTATTGACCTGTTAAAACTTCATGGGATTACAGAATTAATCTTTACGGTCTCTTACTTAGCCGATATGATTCAGTCATACTTTGGTGACGGTACAGATTTTGGTGTTGAGATACGATATTCGGTTGAACAGATTCCGCTTGGAACGGCGGGATCGGTATATAACGTGAAACATCTTTTGGAAGAACCATTTTTGGTAATTTCCGGTGACGTATTAACTGATTTTAATTTAACCGATTTTATAAACCTGCACCGGCAAAGTAGTTCGCTGGTTTCTGTTGCATTGAAGCAAATTGAAGATCCGACTGAGTTTGGCATCGTTATCTGTAATGAAGATAATGTCGTCGAGAAGTTCACAGAAAAGCCAACATGGGGTCAGGTCTTTTCCGATACGATCAACACAGGGATCTATGCCATGGATCCTCAAATATTTGATTTTATGGTACCCGATAAAGAGCTTGATTTTTCATCGGACATCTTTCCTGAGCTGCTGAATCACAAAAAAAAGATAAGCGGATTTGCGATGGATGGTTATTGGGAAGACGTTGGAAATCACTTGGCTTATCTTAGGGCCAATAAAGATGTCCTTGATAAAAAAATTAACGTAAATATCGATGGCTTCGAAATCAAAGATGGTGTGTTTATCGGAGAGGGCGTCGATATCGACCCCACCGTTCATATCGCAAGTCCGTGTATTATCGATTCAAACTGCACTATAGACGCTAACTGTTCGATTAACCCATATAGCGTTATAGGTTCAAACGTAAAAATTCGACAGGATACCATAGTGGAGCACAGCGTTATCATGGATAACTCGTTTATCGGTTATCGTGGCTCGATTCGAGGTTCTATAGTGGGACGTTCGTGCGAGATGCGTAATAACGTTACCGTAGAGCCCGAATGTGTGCTTGGCGACGGATGCGTTATCGGAGATTCGGTTTTGGTGGAACCGAATGTAAAAATTTATTCCAAGAAAGTTATTGAACCGGGTGTGACCGTAACTTCCTCCATCGTATTTGAAACCAGAGCTAACCGGAATTTGTTTGGAGACCTTGGTATCGAAGGTTATTCAAACGTGGATATAAGCCCGGAATTCGCTCTAAAAGTTGCAATGGCCTACGGATCGTTGCTCAAAAAAGGAAGCAAGATCGTGGTTAGTAGGGATACTGCGAGATCTTCCAGAATCCTCAAACGGGCTATGATGGTTGGATTTAACGCCGTAGGGGTAGACGTCTTGGATTTGGAAGTCTCTACAATTCCGGTAATGAGCCATGCCGTAGTTTCAAATACGGCAGACGGTGGATGTACGGTACGGTTGTCTAAGTCGGATCCACTGGCTGCCAACATCAGAATTTTCAACGAAAACGGAATCGACATCGACGAGGCAATGCGAAAGAAGATTGAACGAGTATATTTTAGGGAGGAGTTCAGAAAGGTGGTCGGGGGAGACCTGGGTGACATAAATATGCCCTCGCGAGCTATCGAAGAATACTGCTCAAATGTCTTAGGAACCGTGAATTTAGACACCATTGGCAAGCGCCAATTTAAGGTGGTACTGAATTATTCATACGGTACGATTAGTTTTATAATGCCTAATCTTCTGGCAAAGCTTAATGCCGACGTATTTGTTATAAATCCCTATGCGGCTACCTACAAGTCCCTTTCAATAGGATCAAAGGATCTGGTTAAAGAGACACTTGATTTGGTAGGGGCTTCCGGAGCTGCCTTTGGAGCTATATTTGATGCTGACGGGGAATCTATTAAATTGATCGACGACAAAGGAAGGGCTCTGTCTGATTCGATGGTCCAGGCCTTACTTGTGAAGTTATTAGTAGATTCGAGAAGCGATACCACCATTTATGCACCGATAAACGCAACGCAACGTCTTTCAGAAATTGTTTCCGGATCGGCTATAACATTAAAGACCATTAACTCCTCCGTGTCCGATCTGGAAGAGATTTTACAGAATTCACAGGACGGAATGATTTTGGGTCCAAACGGCAAATATATACTACTTAATTCGGATGCCGGCTTTGACTCGGCCGCCTTATTTTGTTATTTGCTTGAATTGTTGGCCAAATCCGATGTTGTTGTCTCCGATCTTGTAGATGAGATAGGGCCGATATTTATTCAGAAATTTGAAATGCCCTGTGGTTTCGACTCCAAAGGCACATTCATGAGAACTTTTACGGAGTTCAATAGGGAACTACAGGATGGTCAGCTCGACGAAGGAGTAAAGCTCGTAAATGATGATGGCTGGATATTTGTATTGCCGGATTCTTCCAGACCGGTGTTAAACATATGGGTGGAGGGCAATTCAATTGAGTCTCTTAATGGGCTGACTGAATTTGCAAAATCCAACATTGAAAAACATATTCCAGGCTAATCAAGAACACGGAATCCATTGATCTATTGTCAGTCAGTCAATGATTTTAAATTCTCATCAGTTACCCTAAAAGCCGAGTTCGGCTGAGTATTACTTCAGCGTCAGTTTGATGATTTCAGGAAGAGAAATCGTTGAACTCGGTGCGACATTTCCCACCGCAAAGCAATATTTAGCGGAGACATTGCAGGTGATTGAATAAAGACTTGCATTTGAGACAGTCAGTTGAGCTTCACTCCAGACATTGTTTCGGTTAATAGCTATAACCGACTTTGATGAATTTGAAGTACCAAGTCCTCCGGTCGCAACGCACTGAGGATAAGTTCCGATACTGTCATAAGAACAGTAGACGCTGGTCATCAGGCCCTGACCCGTAGTGTCTGATATTGCGGTTTTGATTGTAGAGTTGCCGGCAGTTGATAATGAAAACAGAGCGGGATATCCGATTGGTGTACCGAGTGAATTTACTTTGGTTTTGTCGGCTCCTGCCAGTACGCAACTGATTTTAGTACATGATACGCTTAACAGTGTTGGAGGCAGAGACGATACGTTCTGCTGCGTAAACGTTGAGCCGTCATCATAAGAGCGTAATAAGTCACTTTCTACATTTTGCGAAGAGTTGTAATAACCGCCTAAGGCGACGCACGACGAGTTTGCCGTGCATTCAACCGAGCTTACAAAGGAGTTGGTTAAATTGGGTAATGCGATTGACGAAAATGATTGATTCGAAATGCTGAATTTTTCCAACATATTTGAAGTGTTGGTATTTTTCCCGGATTGACCGGCCAACAGGCAGTCTCCTGCAAATTGGTCTGAATTTGAATAACAAAAAATCGCATTAAAGGCACCCGTTGATATGCCCGTAACGGTTACCGGGTTAAATGCCTTTCCGCCGTCAGTACTGATTAACACTATGGGAGAGCCGTTTCCGGTAGGATCGGTACCGCCTACTGCCACACAACTGGTATTGTAGCAATCTATCGAAGACAGAATCCCGATAGCAGCTGATGAGGGTAATTTCATTGAAGACTCATTCCAGGTTGTCCCTGCATCGTTACTAAAAAAAGCAACAGGCTTGTAGTCGGCCTTGCTGGAGTACAAATTGTTTGACAGGTTGCTTGCTCCTACTGCGATACAGTTTACCAATGAAAAACACTTTATCCCAAAGAGAGAAGTATTTTTAGGGGCTTTGATATTAAAAGCAAACCAAGATACTCCGTCTATGTTGCCCGATATACTTGAAGCCTTGGAGTGATTTTGGGTCGAACATGATGCCAAAAGTAAGACCGAAACAAATAACAACAAACCCTTGCGTGTTATAGCTTTGGCCACTTAAGTACCTCTTTTTTATTTGATGAATTGGCTTCTTCGGACAGCCATGAACGCAGCCACTTGGATTTAATGTCACTCTGAAGCAACGGAGTCGTGGCGCTATGCTTGTTCAGAATGGATGAGTAGTAGTCTTTGCCAATCTCGTTTTTCAGAGATGCAACTTCATTTTCGATGCGGACGGCATACTTTCTGGCATCTTCTTTTTCATCGGCATAAATGGGATTGCCGAAGACCACTTTTGTAGCGCCTGTGGTCAATTTCTTGGAGCCTTTTTTGAGCAGTGCTCGGGTATTATGAATATAAACCGGCACAATGGGAACTCCGGTACGAATCGAAAGGTATGCGGCTCCGCCCTTAAAGGGTTGTCCCCAACCGTCAGGTGTTCTGCCTCCTTCGGGGAAAATAACCAGATTCCACCCCATCTCTACAAGATCTTGGGCAAGCTTGGCCGATGACCTGTTGACCTTTGTCCTCTCCAGTGGAATTGCATTAAGAATACCTGCGGCCAATATTGCCTTAAATCTTGTATCAAAGAAATAGTCTGCGGCCGCAGCGGCAACCGTATTTCTTCTGATTTCGTATGGCAATGTGGTTAAGAGCAGTCCGGTGTCCAGATGACTGGCATGGTTTGCCGTAAATATATAGGGCGGATTATTTAGGGTTAAAGATTCAAGACCTATTACTTGCGGCGCGGCCACGGCTGCAAAAAATGGTCTGGCTACAGATTCGCGAACAATAGACCTGACTGCTCTGACGAGCGGCTTGCGCGACCATGAGGTATCGTAGTTTACGCCAAGTTTGGATTCTACGTCGGGCTGGACAATGCTTACCGGATAGGTCGGTCGGTCTAGAATAAATCCGCTAAGTTTTGCCTTATTTTTAAATTTTTGCCGCAAGATTCTAATAGCAAATTTGATTGAATTCGCCTTTGATTCATAGGTCTCGATCTTGTAAGTCTTGGAGGTAGGCACCTTTAGCTGACCTCGGCTATCGCTATAGGTGGAACATGAAAATGAGTTATCGAAGGACTGCTACCGACTACGTCCTGTGCAATTTCAAGAGCGTCATTAAATGTAGTAGCACTCGCAAACCCGAGTCGCTTGACTGCCTGATGATTACCCCCGACGATAATAACCCTACCGAGATAGTCTAAGGCGTGAGCACACCAATACCACATATAAAAAGGATGAACCCCGTGATAAGCATTTGATGTCCTATAGAGGTGTCTATACCAAGGGTCGGTAGCAAATTTCTCCTCATAGTTAGTCTGGATTTCCATGGGATCGGTAGTTTCGGAAAGTACCTGGTCAAAAAAGTCAATATAACTGGGATGATGAACGGGGTGGAATGCCAGGGGCGTAGGGTGTGACATTATGACCACTCCGCCTTTTTTGACAATGGGTTTTCCTTTGTATAGGTTGAAAAAATATCCCAAACCCAAACATGCCACCAAAATTGGATTCATAATAGAATTCACATTATAAGGCGAAATGTAGGGGAGTCCGAGAGACAATATATCACTTTGTCCATCGACTTGAACTATCTGCTGGTGATATACATTCTCGGTAGTTACCCTATGGACTGCCTCAACTTCGCCTGCCTGAACGCTTGTAAGTCGATGGGGAGCTTTAATTGAATTAAAGATGGAAGTTTTTAGGTTCCCGGGAGTTAACTCTAAGGCCTTTGATACCGAACTGAAACTTAGTCTGTCTTTGAAGGTCCACTCCCATTCTCGCTTCTGCAAAAAAGAAAACTGCTTGGGGAAAGTATCTGTATTAAGCGTCGTCTCAATCTGAAAGACCTTAACGCCTTCATTGGCCAAAAATCTCCCGATTCTCCAGTTGGAGCTGTGAAGTTCAGAGTTGGACTGGTCCATAAATGAACGCGAATGTTGCATTGTGGCCACGTTGTGATGATGGCGAATCGAACGATAGGAAGAAAGTCCCGTTGCAACCGATTTATGTCCTCCATCCATAGCGACAAGGTTAATGTTTATATAGACTATCAAATCGCTTTCGGCTGCCCTTTTATTTATCTCGACGTCTTCACCTTTTTCTGTCTTTCCCAGATAGGTGAGATTATCAGGATCTTCTGCATCGTGCTGAAGTAACAGCCCGTTTGGTGCGAAGGAATTATAGATTCTTTCCCCTAAGCAATGTTTTAGTTCGGCATCGGTCATTCGTCGATGCAACGCGAGCGCGGCTATGAGTACAACATCTTCCACGTGCTTTTCGGCAGCTAAATTCAAAACAGCCTCAATCACTCGTTGCCGATTATCAGGTGCCTCCATGGGAGGTAGCGGCAAAGAGACGTCGTCGAATGCTATTGTCAGTTTCATTGAAGGAAACAAAAGTTCACTTAGCGGCTTTGTATCCCCGAGAGGATTTTCTAGGGCTTGTCTTACCGCCGTGTCGGGATCCTCCAGTGCAGAAATTGGCTCTTTGGGATAGATTATCCTAGAATCCACGGGCATTTTTTGGACTTTAAATCCTTCGCCATGCCATACCAATATAGGAGGTGTTGATTTGTCAACCTCTAAGACGAACCCCGGTCGGCTTTTCATTGAATTCTCCTTTGTAATTTCTTAATTAGATCCGCTTTGTTATTCGTAAACACAATCTTTGTGGAGTCTCTCTTGCCGGCATCGATCGCATGTTCAATTGCGGCTTCATAGTTATCCAGTGAGTATTTGGCCGAGACGAGTCTGCCTAAGCCCATCTCCTTTGAGGCATTGATAGCCAATTCAAAAGTTTTAGCATTATTTGCATTGTTCAAATGAGAGACTTCAGTTGAATAGGTATATGCACCGGTTAAAGTAATCTGACGTTGCCAGAGAAGGGAGAGGTCCAAATTAGCCTTTGAAGGCATTCCCGTTAATACTATCTGCCCCCCCGGTTTAACCGTAGTAATTGCCGCATGCAAGGATTCCTTGGAGCCAACGCAGTCAATAACTACGTCCGCACCGTAAGTTAATGCAGGCCCGGTTATAAATGACCCCGTTAAGTGCCTTACTGTAGTTAGATAGTTTTGAGTATTTGAATGATAGTCGGAACCACAAATTTTGGCTAGTTTGCGCTGATAAGGATATTTTGTTGACGTCAATATCTTAATCGAGTCTTTATAAAAATGTCGTAAAGCGGCGGTGGTGCATAGTCCCAAAGTTCCGGCTCCAATCACAGCAACTAGGGGAATGTCGTTAAAGGTATTGAGCATCTCTCGTTGAATTTTAAGAACTCCGTGAATTGCACAAGCCATTGGCTCGACTAAGACCGCATCCTCATCGGACATATCATCGGGTATTTCGTATAGCTGATCACTATGGGCCATCGAAAATTCCGACCATCCACCCGGGATATCTTTTGTAAAGCCGATTTGAAGCCCGGGTGCTATCGATGAAAACTCTTGGCACTGACATTTGTCGATTAAATCCTGTTTGCAAAACTCACAACTGTCTATATTCAAAGCCTTACAGCTTAATAGCGATTCGACGACAACCCTTTTGTTGTTGTCGGCTCTAATTGCCACAGTCTCATGACCGGGAACGAAAGGAAAAGATACCAAGTGTTCTAACATTCTGGAGCTCTTAGCTTGAATTGTTTTGATATCGGATCCGCATATGCCTGACATAATTGGATAGATATAAGTCCATTCATCTCCGGGAAGCCTAAATTCATTAAGCTCGGACAACCTAAGTGGCATTGATGACATAGAACTCCCATGCCCCCTCAATTTGTTGGCCACAAGTGCTCCGGCGAATTTTGCATAGCTTTTCTCGAGCTGAATCGCCTTCATCACTTTGAGTCCTTTATGTAATTGAAAGAATTTATCACGGCATCTTTTAATGCATTTGCGGTCTGTACAAAAGGAGAGTTTGATTCTTTGCTGTTATACACCGGCAGGAGTTTCTTGGGACCCGATGGAGTTCTGGGCCAATTTTCGATATGCCATCCGCGCTTTGTGGCAAGTGTATACAACTTTGGCTCAGGATTAACCGCAACAGGAAACCCAACTGCTTCGAGCATGGACAGATCGCTTGTGGAGTCCGCATAGGCAACGGATTCTTTAAGGTCGATGCCATTTTCTTTGGCAAAATCTGTCATAATTTGTGCTCTGACTTCGCCAACGGGCGGAAGATTTGAAAGTTCGCCGGTAAATTCACCCGCCGCATTGGTCGTCAATTTCGTTGAAACGATTTCATCAAAGAGATGTTTGAATGGTTCAACCACAAAATCTAAAGCACCGGTGATCAATAGGGTTTTGTGGCCCAAATCACGATGATGTCTTACCCTTGCAATACCTTGGGGGAAGGATCGCTTAATCAAAAAATCCGTAAGAAGTTCAACTGAATCCCTGCTCAACTGCTCTTGAGGAGCGTCTTGATAATTACGATAAAAGTACCGTAAAAAGTCGCTTCTATCCTTCTTGTCCTGTAGGTAAAGACTTCTTGCGCTTTTTATTAGATCTGACACCAGTTTGGTTTTTTGGAATCCGTCTAAATGGCGAGTTGCCAACCAGGCATAGGCATCTACTACGTTTGAGGCTATCAATGTATTTTCCAGATCAAATACCGCCATCTGTCTGTTCTGAGAAAGAATCTGCTTTAAGGCCTTTGAGGATCTGGACTGACTGTCCTTTTTTGTTGGCGCCGTTTTAACTCTGGCAT
>DAIDJA010000037.1 GCA_027451605.1 Acidimicrobiales bacterium | reverse complement strand
AAATTTAGGGTAGTAGCTCAATTGGTAGAGCACCGGTCTCCAAAACCGGGGGTTGGGGGTTCGAGTCCCTCCTGCCCTGCAGATAAAGAGCTATAGCTACCGAACAGAATTTGAACGACATATAAATAAGATCAGGTTATATAAATAAATCTAAGCGGAGATCGAAGAGATTATAGATTTTGGTAGCGAGCAGCTGTTTTATGAAATAGCGATCAGCCAGAATAGGTTATAAAGAGGAATATAAGAAGTGAATCGAGAACAAAGGCGAATGATGCAAAGGCAGGGCACCGTCGACAAAGACGGTGAGTATGTCGCTCCGCAGCCTAGAACGCCGAAAACTCCCAAACCTAAAGTTGAAGTAAAAAATACCGGCTCTGTTTTTAAGAGAATTGTTAAGTTTAAAGATGAAGTAATGGCAGAACTTAGGAAAGTCGCCTGGCCAAAACGTCCGGAAGTTACTGGGTACAGTTCGGTTGTGATTATAGCCGTTTTGGCTTTGGGTTTATTGGTATTTGGTTTGGACTATGGCTTTACGAAGTTGATTCAGATGTTATTTAATGCTTGAGGATTTTATGGATATACAGGAAGAAAATACTAACAAAGGTCAGGATTCTCAGTTTGAGAAGGTATTGAATGAACAAGCTTCTGAAGTTTTTGAACCGACCGAAAACTTTGACCAAAATTTGGAAAATGATGTGGTAGAAGAGTTGGAACAAATATCCGAATATGATGAAGAAATACAAACCGAATCAACTATGTTAAATGATCAGGTCGAAGCAACTTCAAAAATAGACGACGCTGAGATTATTGGAGAAATTTTGGAAGACACTGTCGAAGTTGAAATAATCGAAGAGGATGATCTAACGGAATTGGACGAAATTTCCGAAGATTTTTCTTTTAGGAGTCCTTATGATAAACCGGGACATTGGTATGTAGTCCATACTTATGCCGGATATGAAAAAAAGGTCAAGTCAAATCTGGAAACCAGAAGAGAGTCTCTTCAAATGTCTGACAAAATATACGAAATTGTTATTCCGATGGAAGACACAGTCGAAGTTAAGGCAGGAAAAAAATATACCGTAAGCAGAAAAGTATTCCCGAGTTATATACTTGTCAGATGTGATGAAGACTCCGAGGCTTTTGAGGTTATAAGAAGGACTCCCGGAGTTACCGGGTTTGTCGGTGCAGGAAATACTCCCAGTCGACTCACTAAGAGGGAAGTTGAAACAATTCTTAGTGTAAAAGAGTCCGATGAAGTGAAGCAAAAGTCTAGAGCCAAGCTAATTTACGAAATCGGGCAGACGGTAAGAGTAAAAGAAGGTCCGTTTGCGGACTTTTCCGGTCAGATTGCCGAAATTAACGAAGATCAGCTGAAATTGCAGGTATTGGTAAACATATTCGGAAGAGAGACGCCGGTAGAGCTTGAATTCTCCCAGGTTGCAAAGCTGTAAAATATTTATTGGGTTAATTCAGATAAGTCTTATCCGAACCGCTATCTCGCTTAAATTTTATTCATTAAGGAAATTATATTATGGCAAAAAAGAAATTAGTAGCGTTGGTCAAGATCCAACTTCCGGCCGGACAGGCTACTCCGGCACCGCCTGTGGGTACCGCATTGGGACCTCACGGGGTACAAACTATGGAGTTTTGCAAACAGTACAACGAAGCAACGGATTCGCAAAAGGGTTCTATCATTCCGGTAGAAATATCAATCTTTGATGACAGGAGATTTACTTTTGTCTTAAAGACACCACCAACTCCCGCACTATTACGACAGCATGCGGGGCTTGAAAAGGGCGCATCTACTACCGGTCGTACTACCGTCGGTTCTGTTACC
The DNA here is from genome assembly GCA_027451605.1 of Acidimicrobiales bacterium. Lineage (GTDB taxonomy): Bacteria > Actinomycetota > Acidimicrobiia > Acidimicrobiales > JABEUL01 > JAJZNL01. The sequence goes on along the minus strand of DAIDJA010000037.1, from coordinate 8,554 downwards.
GTAGAACAAGTTCAGGAGATAGCAAAGCTTAAGATGCCGGATTTGAATGCCAGGGATTTGGAAGCTGCAGTAAAGCAAGTGGAAGGTACCGCCCGTTCAATGGGAATTAAAGTAGCCGGAGCATAAAAACTATGACAACTAAAACTAAGAGAATAAAAGCTATGGAAGGCGCTTATGACAGAGAGGCATTGTTTGCCCCGGCTGAGGCCTTGGAAATGGTGAAGAAACTGGCGACCGCTAAATTTGATGAATCAGTTGAGATTGCAATGAGACTGGGAGTGGATCCCAGAAAGGCAGATCAGATGCTCCGCGGTACAATCGTGTTACCGTCGGGATCGGGTAGGATAGCCAAAGTGGCAGTGTTTGCAGCCGCAGAAGCCGCAGAAGCCGCCAGGCAAGCCGGTGCCGACTTTGTAGGTGCTGATGATTTGGTAAATAAAGTTCAAAACGAGAATTTTTCAGACTTTGACGTAGCTATAGCCACTCCTGATCTGATGGTTCAGGTCGGAAAACTGGGAAAGATTTTAGGACCCAAAGGATTGATGCCCAATCCAAAAACCGGAACAGTAACTACCGATGTCGGAAAGGCCGTTCGCGAATTCAAATCCGGAAGGGTTGAATATCGGACGGACAGGGTTGGGAACGTGCATGTTATTCTGGGTAAAGTATCGTTTGCTACACCCGCGCTTTTGGAGAATTTTAGGGCAGTTATTGATGAAATCTCGCGGGTAAAGCCGGCATCGGCAAAGGGCAGATATTATAGATCCGTTACGTTGTGTTCTTCGATGGGACCTGGGGTCAAGATCGATACGAATAAACTCCGGCTGACCGATGACGACATTAACGGTTTGGATCTAAGCGCATAGACGGTCAGCTGACTACCCGAAACTTATTGTCAAATTAAAACTATCCTATTTTAAAATTAGATAAGGTTACAATTAGACTAGTTTAATTCATCTGTGTAAGATTCTTGAAGTGGGCTGTCGGAGTCTAATTTAAAATTTTAAAAAAATTGTAGATTTAGATCTGCTAAAATAATATATCTTACCGAAGACCTTAGGTGCTTATAGCTTAAATCTTTATGAAACCTAGGTAGGTGACGACTCTAGGCCTGTGATGACATTAAACATGTGATGGCACTAGGGGTGGACACTAGGGGTGGAGCTGTGGGTGGAGCTGTTGCCCGGTCTTTCGGTTAGGAATTTGACTGATTAGGACAAGTATATGAAAGAACCAAGGCAAGACAAGGTAAAACAGGTTGATGAGCTGGTACAAAAACTTGACAGCTTCCAGGGAGTAATATTTACCGAGTATCGCGGATTAAAGGTCACCGAGCTTGAAGAGCTTCGTCAGCAGCTTATCAATGCCGGCGGTCATTATAAGATCTACAAAAATACTCTCGTTAAAAGAGCCGCAGAGCAAAAAGAGATATCGGGACTTGATGAACTTTTTGCAGGTCCCACAGGATTGGCATTCGCTGAAGGTGATATAGTCTCAGTTGCCAAGGTTCTAAAAGATTTTTCTAAATCCAATGAAGCGCTGGTAATAAAAGGCGGGGTCATGGAAGGAAAATCGATCAGCCAAAATGAAGCAAATCAATTAGCTGATATTCAGCCTCGTGAGGTGCTTTTGGCAAGGCTGGCTGGCGGAATGTCTGCGCCGCTGTCTAATATGGCTTCGTTGCTGTCGGCAATCCCCAGGAATTTCGCTTACGGTCTTAAAGCACTTGTAGATAAAAAGTCAGCGGAGGGCGGAGACTGAGATTTCAATTTGGTCTTGTAGGACAACATTAATAAATATTTTATATAAATCGTAATTAAGTAAGGAGAAAAAAATGACAACTAAAGATTTAACTAACGAAGAAATTTTGGAGGTAATAGGCAATCTCAGCGTATTGAGACTGAGTGAACTCTTAAAGGAATTTGAAGAGAAGTTTGGCGTAACCGCAGCCGCCCCGGTGGCAGTCGGAGCAGTTGCAGTTGCAGGCGGAGGAGCAGCCGATGCTCCGGCCGAAGAGGAGAAAGATGAATTTGACGTTATTTTGGCAGCCGCAGGAGACAAGAAAATTCAGGTTATCAAAGAGGTACGTGCACTTACAAATCTCGGATTAAAAGAGGCAAAGGACCTTGTAGATTCAGCCCCCAAGCCTGTTTTAGAGAAAGCTTCAAAGGCAGATGCGGATAAAGCCAAAGAGTTACTCGAGGCTGCCGGTGCCACCGTTGAATTAAAGTAATAAGACGCAGTTTTTTACTTCAAAATTTAGATTTAAGAAATTTGCTCCTACGAGCGCGTTAAAGACGTTGTCGCAAAATACGCGGCCTGTCGTTTGCACTTGCTTTTAGTGGGTAAAATTTCCATTTTTGTATCAATCCCCAAGAATTGTACTATTATATTTATTGAAGTGTTTTTTAATTTCAGCCAATCTGTCCCATCAGCTGGATTAACGCGCACAAAATCAAGCTATTCATCACACTCACACAATCTTCACGGAGGAACTTGTGACCACAGGGTCTAGGAAACGTTTTTCATTTGCAAACTTAGAGGAAGTATTGCCTCTGCCCAATCTTTTGGATATCCAAAAAAATTCTTTTAAATGGTTTTTGGAAAAAGGTCTTAAAGAAGCCTTTGATGATATAAGCCCAATTGAAGATTTCGCCGGAAATCTCCGGCTGGACTTGAGTTTTGATCCCAATGATTCCGATCAGATACTTCCGCCTAAATATTCGGTTGACGAGTGCAAAGAGAAGGACATGACCTACTCTTCTCGAATATTCGTAAAGGCTTCATTTACCAATAAGGTTACCGGAGAGATAAAAGAAAATACCTTATTCATGGGTGATTTTCCGATTATGACCGATAAGGGTACATTCATTATAAACGGAACCGAAAGAGTCATTGTAAGTCAGCTGATCAGATCGCCGGGCGTGCTGTTCCAGCTGGGTAAAGACGCAAAAACGATACTTACCGGTACGGTGCACCCATATCGCGGTGAGTGGGTTGAAATTGACCTTGAAGACAAACCTTCCAGAGATCTGAATGCAGGCGCGAGAATTGCCCGAAAGCGCAGACTTTCTCTATTTACGTTAATCCGAGGTCTAGGTTATGACGATCCGGCCTTTATCGAAGCTTTTGTAAAGCATTTTGACTTTTTGCGACCCCAGTATTCGAAAGATAAGTTCGCAGGTCAAACCAGAGAAGAGGCCTTGGTTGAAATCTACAAGAGAGTAAGACCGGGAGAGCCGCTTTCGCATGAAGCTTCCAAAAATTATTTTGAAAACTCATTTTTTAATCCGAAGAGATATGACCTCTCCGCAGTGGGTAGATATAAATTAACCCGCAAACTTGGACCTGAGATTGACAAGCTCAACAAACTTTTCAAGTTGGATCTTCAAAAGCCCGATCCCGATTCTACGACTTTGAGTGCGCCGGAGATATTGGCCACGGCAACCTATATGCTTCATTTGGCAAGCGGAGAGAGCGGTTATCGAGTTGATGACCAGGATCACTTTGCCAACAGAAGAATCAGGGCTGTGGGTGAGCTGATACAGAATCAGGTAAAAGTTGGCCTTTCGAGAATGGAACGAGTCGTAAGAGAACGTATGACTACCCTCGACGAAGAGTTGATAACTCCGAATAATCTGACTAATACCCGACCGGTCGTTTCGGCAATAAAAGAATTTTTTGGAACCAGTCAGTTAAGCCAATTTATGGACCAGCACAACCCCCTATCGGGATTGGCCCATAAGAGAAGACTTTCGGCACTAGGTCCCGGAGGACTTTCCAGAGAGCGGGCCGGCTTTGAAGTTAGAGACGTACACACCTCTCACTACGGTAGAATGTGTCCTATTGAAACTCCTGAAGGTCCGAATATCGGCTTGATTGGCGCACTGGCAACTTATGGACGGGTAAATGAGTTTGGTTTTATCGAGACTCCATACCGTAAGGTTGTTAACGGTAAAGTTACTGAACAGATACAGTGGCTTGCCGCAGATGAAGAGGAAGATCACGTTATAGCACAAGCAAATGCGCCGTTTGATTCCAGCGGGAAGTTTATTGAAGATAAAGTATTGGTAAGACGAGGTCCGCAAGGTGCCGGGGTTAAATTCGGCGCGGGAGTAGGCGGATCATACGGTACCACAAGCGAGATTGACTATGTTTCACCCGCAGAGGTAGACCTGATGGATGTCAGTCCGAAGCAGATTGTTTCAGTTTCAACTTCATTGATTCCATTTGTTGAACACGACGATGCAAACCGTGCATTAATGGGTGCAAACATGCAGAAGCAAGCCGTACCGCTTTTAGTGCCCGAAGCTCCCTACGTCGGAACCGGTGTGGAGTTCCGTGCTGCCGTAGATGCCGGTGATGTTGTAATCGCTAAGGGGAAAGGTGTCGTTACGACAGTTTCGGCCGATATAGTTCATATCGAATATGCCCCAAATCAAAAAGACGAATTTAACAATCCGTTGCCCACTAAAGAGGTAATTTTAATCGATAAGTTTCGAAGGTCTAATCAGAACTCCTGCGTGAATTCCAGAGTAATTGTAGTGGAAGGTCAGCATGTCAACAAAGGAGACATTATAGCCGACGGTGCTGCAGTGGATAACGGCGAATTGGCTTTAGGTAAGAATCTTTTGGTGGCATTTATGCCGTGGGAAGGTTATAACTATGAGGATGCGATTATTCTTTCTCAAAGGCTTGTAACTGATGACGTACTTACGTCAATACATATCGAAGAACATGAGGTTGATGCTCGCGATACCAAATTGGGCACTGAAGAAATTACCAGGGATATTCCGAATCTATCCGAAGAGGTCATGGCTGATCTGGATGATCGCGGAATTATACGAATCGGTGCTGAGGTTACCGCAGGTGATATTTTAGTCGGGAAGGTAACTCCCAAAGGTGAAACGGAATTAACTCCGGAAGAAAGGCTTTTGAGGGCAATTTTCGGTGAAAAGGCCCGTGACGTAAGGGATACATCCATGAGAGTCCCTCACGGTGAATCGGGAACCGTTATAGACGTTAAGGTCTATACAAGAGATGATGCACATGAACTTCCGCCTGGGGTAAATGAACTGGTCAGGGTTTATGTTGCTCAAAAGCGAAAGATAACCGAAGGTGATAAGCTTGCCGGGCGACACGGAAACAAAGGTGTAATCTCCAAAATACTTCCCGTGGAGGATATGCCTTACATGGAAGACGGTACCCCAGTTGATATTATTTTGAACCCACTGGGTGTTCCGAGCCGAATGAATGTAGGCCAGGTACTTGAGTCGCACTTGGGTTATGCCGCAAAATGCGGTTGGAAGGATGCCGAAAAAGAGTCAAATCAATCCTCGAAGATCGACAAGAAGACCAGACCCAAGACTCCTCCTGCGGTATGGGTCTCTTCGCCTGCTTTTGACGGCGCGCACTGGGACGAAGAAGACAGAACCGGAGGACATAAATCCATAAAAGATATATTTGCCGGTCTTAATCCTGACGGAAAAGACGGAAGCAAGTTGATAAACGACGAGGGCAAGGTTGTACTATACAACGGCAGAACAGGAGAGTCGTACGATAATCCGATTAGCGTTGGGTACATGTATATTCTTAAACTGGCCCACTTGGTGGACGATAAAATTCATGCCCGCTCTACAGGTCCTTACTCAATGATTACCCAGCAGCCTCTTGGAGGTAAAGCTCAGTTTGGAGGACAGAGATTCGGAGAGATGGAGGTATGGGCTCTCGAAGCCTACGGTGCCGCATTTGCCTTGCAGGAACTCTTGACCCTAAAGTCTGATGATACCTCGGGTCGGGTAAAGGTCTATGAAAAGATTGTAAAAGGCGAGAGTATTCCGGAACCGGGTATACCCGAAAGCTTTAAAGTGTTAATAAAAGAGATGCAGTCACTTTGTCTTGATGTTGAAGTTATTTCAAATACGGGCGAAGAGATTCATCTTAAGGATTTGGATTTTGATTTGGACAGAGAGTCAGATCACTTTGGAATTGATTTCAGTCACCACGAATTTTCTTCGGACGACTTTGGTGACGGATTCATTGCCATGGATGGGAGCTACTAACTATGGTTGATTTTGGAAGCGAACAATTGGGAGATTTCAGCTTTGATTACGCAAAGCCCGAAGCTAAGAGTGTCAGAGCGGTAATCAACAGTTTTGATCAGCTTAAAATCGGTATCGCCACCAGCGATACTATTCGTGATTGGTCTCATGGTGAAGTCAAGAAACCCGAAACAATAAACTACAGGACTTTAAGACCCGAAAAGGACGGTTTGTTCTGCGAGAAAATTTTCGGGCCCACTAAAGACTGGGAGTGCTATTGCGGAAAGTATAAGAAGGTGCGTTTTAAAGGCATCGTCTGCGAGCGCTGTGGCGTGGAAGTCACAAAGTCAAAAGTACGTCGAGACCGAATGGGTCACATTGAACTTGCGGCTCCGGTCGTACACATTTGGTACTTAAGAGGAACAAGATCATGGCTTGCCTATCTTTTGATGGGCACAGAAGCCAAAGAAGAGCTTAAAGCAAAGCAGCTTGAAAAGGTTATTTACTTTGCCGCAAATCTTGTCACGTGGGTTGACGAAAAAAAGAGACACGAGGAAATTCCCAATTTGGAAGCCGAACTGGCCGAGGAAGTTCAGGAACTTGAAAAAGAGAGGGACGTTGAGGTTGAAAAGCGGCTTAAAGAGCTTGAGACCGAGGTTGCTCAGCTTGAAAAAAGGAATGCCAAAGACTCTGAAATTCGAAGTCGCCAAAGGGCTATCGAAAAAGAGATAGGTTATATACGCGACAGGGCCAAAGACGAGATAGATATTGCCAAAAGAGCCTTAAACGCATTCAGAGATCTTTACCCGAGACAGATTATCGAAGATGAAAACTTGTGGCAGGAGCTTAAAATCAGATATTCTGACTACTTTGAAGGCGGCATGGGAGCTGAGGTAATAATTAAATTGCTCGACCGCCTGGATTTGGACGAAGAAGAGATAAAAGTTCGACAAGCCATAGATGCGTTGGACGGAAGAAAGCAGCTGTCTGTTCAGCGTCGCCAAAAAGCCATTAAGCGACTCAAGATAATCGCAGCCTTTAACAGACGTGATGATAACGGAGAAAGAATTAATGATCCCAAGTCTATGATCTTGGACGTGGTTCCGGTTATTCCGCCGGATTTAAGGCCGATGGTGCAGCTTGAAGGAGGGCGTTTCGCGACTTCGGATTTAAATGATCTTTACCGCAGAGTTATAAACAGGAATAACCGTCTTGCTCGCCTCTTGGAACTGGGTGCTCCCGAGATCATAATTAATAACGAAAAGAGAATGCTACAGGAAGCAGTTGACGCGTTGTTTGATAACGGACGCCGCGGCAAGCCCGTAGCGGGACCAGGCAACAGACCCCTAAAGAGCTTATCCGATATGCTTAAAGGAAAGCAGGGACGGTTTAGGCAGAACCTTTTGGGTAAGCGAGTTGATTATTCGGGAAGATCAGTTATCGTAGTTGGTCCAACACTTAAACTACATCAGTGCGGTCTGCCAAAGCAGATGGCCTTGGAGCTATTTAAGCCGTTTGTGATGAGGCAGCTCGTGGATTCAAAGGTTGCCCAAAATATAAAATCCGCAAAACGGATGGTGGAAAGACGCAGAACCCAGGTCTGGGAAGTGCTTGAAGATGTAATAAAAGAACATCCTGTTTTGTTAAACAGAGCCCCCACGCTTCACAGGTTGGGAATACAGGCCTTTGAGCCGGTCCTGATTGAAGGTAAGGCAATTCAGATCCATCCTTTAGTTTGTACCGCTTTTAACGCAGACTTTGACGGGGACCAGATGGCTGTACACCTGCCACTTTCGGCCGAGGCCCAGGCAGAAGCAAGAATATTGATGCTTTCGGCAAACAATATTTTGTCACCGGCAACAGGAAGACCAATTACCGTACCTACTCAGGATATGGTATTTGGAATTTACTATCTGACCATAGTCAAAGAAAATGCTAAAGGTCAGGGAAGAGTCTTCAGGCATCTTTATGAAGTTGAAATGGCTTTAGCCAACAAGGATATTGACCTTCAGGCCAAGATAATAATCAGGCCCAAAGACTCAAAGATTAGGCTGCACAGTCTTTCAAAGCACGCCACTTCATTTGACCTTGAAGACGAGAGTGAAAACTTGGAAATCGGACTCGATCCCAGTGCTTATCTGTATGAAGTAGAAGTCGGTGAAACTCTTGAAACGACACCGGGAAGATTGTTGTTTAACTCTGCACTTCCGGAAGGTTTTAGATTTGTAAACGAAGTTATAGGGAAACGTCATGTTCCTATCGGATTGATAGTAGAAGAGCTTGCCCTTAATTATCCCAAAGCAATCGTGGCGGCCAGTCTGGATAAGATTAAAACACTTGGCTTCAGATATGCCGCACAGAGCGGTCTTACAATTTCGATTGCCGATGTTAAGACGCCGGCTGACAAAAGACAGATTCTGGATCACTATGAAAAAGAGGCGGAAAAAGCCGAAACCCAATTCAAGAGGGGAATTGTGACCGATGACGAAAGGCGTCAAAAGGAGATCGAGATT
>DAIDJA010000036.1 GCA_027451605.1 Acidimicrobiales bacterium | reverse complement strand
GAGTGCCGTACTTGGACAACGGCGTCAAACTCGGAGAGATCTCCAAAAGTTTAGAATTTTTGCGTACTACCGCATCTCTGATTCTTAAGAATAAAACAGGAGCGGTCTCTTTTATATCAGAACCAATGGATATAATTAAGTCGGAGGTGGCAACATCATTAATCGTTGCCATTTTTAATCCGTATATTGAATTTACGGATACGCTGTTTGAAGGAGCCGCATCGACATTGTCGGTTCCAATAATGCCCTTAAATAATTTGGCATATGCGTATGCGGACTCATTGGTAACCCGACTTCCGCCTATGACCCCAAGTCTGTCCGCACCTTTCAGTTGGTGCTCGGCAAAAATTTCGGCTACTTTTTCAATCGCCTGCGACCAGGTGACGTCCTGCAAGTTTCCCGAGACCTTCATTTTCGGAACCGCTAATCTATTTTGCGAATAAATTGCTTCAAATCCGAATCTTCCCCGGTCACAGAGCCAAGACTGATTCACTTCGTCAACGTCAATTCCCAAGAATCTTACTGCCTGATTTGCTGACGACTGTACTGCCACCCTACAACCGACTGAACAGCTCGTACAGGTACTTTCAACCTGTTCCAGGTCCCACGGCCGAGACTTAAATCTATACGGAGTTGCAGTCAATGCTCCAACCGGACAAATTTGAACCGTATTCCCCGAAAAATATGAATCAAAGGGCTGACTCGGGAATATGGCCACTTCAGTTCGATCTCCCCTTCCCAAAAAGTCAATCTCGGCTTCTCCGGCGACCTCTTCGGAAAAACGGGTACATCTAGAACACTGAATACATCTTTCTCTATCCAACTCTACGAGCTGTGAAATGGCAACTGGTTTAGCAAAATGACGCTTCTCTTCAATAAATCGTGATTCACCGGGGCCATATGCCAATGCCTGATCTTGTAAGGGGCACTCGCCACCTTTATCACAGACCGGGCAATCAAGCGGATGATTAATCAAAAGATATTCGAGTACTCCGTTTTGGGCCTTCTTCACCGAATCGCTTTGGGTATTTACTACCATTCCGTTTTCTGCGGGCACATAGCACGACGGTTGTAAAGAAGGACCCCTTGGACCGTCCACTTCCACCAGACACATTCTGCATACGCCGACCGGTTCCATCCTGGGGTGATAACAAAATCTCGGTACAAACTTACCGGCTTTTGCCGCGGCTTCAATTAGCAGCTCTCCTTTATTAACCACTACTTCTATGCCGTCAATGGTAAGTTTAACCTTACTTGGATCCTGCTCTTGGTTATTATCGGTTTGGTCGTTACTTGCCAAAGGTACACTTTCCTTTTTCTATATGATCTACAAAATCCTGTTTGAACATGTTCACCGCAGACACTATTGACGAAGGGATTGATGGCCCTAAAACGCATATGGTAGTTTGCTTAGGAGGCCAAGTTAGCCCCGGAGCAATATTGTCACAGACATCTAGCACCAGTTCGATATCCTCCATTCGCCCGCTTCCGGTTTCAATTCTGTGCATTATCTTCTCAATCCACCCGGAACCTTCTCTGCAGGGTGTACACTGACCGCATGATTCGCGATAAAAGAACTTTGAGATTCTCCAAGCTGCCCGAACCGGACAAGTGCTCTCATTAAATACGACGATGGATCCTGACCCCAACATAGATCCTTTTGATGCAATTGCTTCCTGAGTCAAAGGAAGATCCAAAAGTTCAGGTCCAAACCACGGCGCTGACACCCCTCCGGGAATGAATGCCTTCAGCTCCAAATCATCTAATATGCCACCACCGTATTCTGGGTCAAATATTATATCCCTAAAGGTTACTTTACCCATTTCAACTTCATAATTGCCCGGTTTTTTAACGTGACCCGACAATGCAAAGATTCTAGATCCCGCCGAAGAATCCTGTCCCATTGCGGCAAAAGCGTCACCACCGTTTTGTATGATCCAAGGAAGATTAGAGACGGTCTCAATGTTATTGACCACTGTGGGTTGATTGTACAGACCCATTACGGCAGGAAAATATGGAGGTTTAATACGAGGATATCCTCTTTTACCCTCTAAGCTCTGCAACAGGGCAGTTTCTTCACCGCAGATATATGCTCCCGCTCCGGGATGTACTACCAGGTCGACCGAAAACCCGGAACCGAATATGTCGCTTCCGACCGCTCCGTAATCATAAGCTTCATTAAGAGCTGACTGCAGCCTTTCAAGTCCGAGTGCGAATTCTCCGCGACAGAATATAAAGGCCTGATTTACCCCCAATGCGTAAGAGGCAATCACCACGCCTTCGATTATTTGGTGAGGATCCAATTCGATCAAATCATGATCTTTAAATGTCGCGGGCTCACTTTCATCACCGTTTATCACCAGATACTTTACCGGATTGGCCTTAAGCATGGACCACTTTCGGCCCGCAGGGAATCCGGCTCCTCCCCTTCCCAAAAGAGAGGCCTTCATTACTTCGTTCGAAACATCTTCGGGATTCATTTGCAAAGCTTTTTTTAAACCGTCATAGCCACCGGTAGCCAAATAAGTCTCAAGCTTATAGGCATCGGGTAACCCGAGTCGTTTCGAAACTATAGGAAGATTTTTATTGACTGCTTTTTCACTCATAACTTTTTCAACCAAACGATCATCACGAAGTGGACTTCTTGGCAAGCCTTTCTTTCTTGGCGCTTTCCATTACATCACGTTCAGCCTGTATCTGATCCGGTGTTGCCTTTAACCCGTGTTGCCTCTCAACTCTGTTTAGAACGCCGTGTTCGGGGACTATATCTTTGAGTTTTCCGGACTTTAAATCCGAAATCAGTTCATCAAAACCGTCGTTATCCAGTGGACCAAAAAATCTGTGATTCACCTGTACGCACGGTGCGTTGTTGCAACCGGCGAGACATTCCGCTTCTTCCAGGGTAAATTGCCCGTCCTGGGTCGTTCCACCGATTCCTACATCGAGAACCTCCTGAGCGTGCTCCAAAAGCTCATCTGCTCCGCGCAACATGCAAGCTATATTGGTACACATTGCGACAACGTGTTTACCGACCGGCTCCAAGTGGAACATGTCATAAAAGCTTGCCGTTCCCCGGACTTCAGCCGGCGTAACATCGACTAATTCAGCTATCTCAATTATGGCTTCTGGCGTCAGATAGCCATCCTGCCCCTGTGCCAAATGACAAAGCGGAATTAATGCCGATCTTTTGTTTGGATATACCTCCAACAAAATTCGCGCTTTGTTGAGTACTTCTTCTGACAAGTGTCCCACTATCTGTCCACCTCTCCCATAACCGGATCAACCGAAGATATTGACGCCACGGCATCTGCCACAAGCGAGCCGCGCAAAAGTGGCGGGAGTGCCTGTAAGTTCACAAACGAAGGGGCCCTAACGTGCATTCGAAGCGGGCGGCCGGTGCCGTCGGATGCCATGTAGCACCCAAGTTCACCCCTGGGGGATTCAACTGCTACATATGTCTCACCTTCGGGAACTATAACGCCTTCGGTAAATAATTTAAAATGATGAATTAATGCTTCCATCGATTGGTCAATTCTGGCACGAGGAGGTGGAGTAACCTTAGCGTCTTGGGCCCTATAGTCACCTCTCGGCATCTTTTCCAATATTTGGCTTACGATTTTTGCCGATTCTCTTATTTCATTAAGTCTCACGGCATACCGATCAAAGTTATCTCCCACTGAACCAACTATTACGTCAAAATCTACTTCATCGTAGGCCAAATACGGCATAGTTTTGCGCAGATCCCAAGGAACTCCGCTTGCCCTCAATAACGGTCCGGTGACAGAAAGTTCAATCGCAGTTTCTGCCAACAGTGTTCCGACACCTTCGACCCTCTCTCTGAATATAGGCTGGCCGGTAAAAAATTCATCGTATTCATCCAAACGAAAAAGCACGGTTTTATAAATTGCTTCTACGTCTTCTTCCCATCCGTCAGGAACGTCTGCGGCAACTCCGCCCGGCCTTATATAGTTATGGTTCATCCTCAAGCCGGTGGTTTTTTCGAAAAAGGAAAGAATCAGTTCTCGCTCCCTAAACCCAAATATCATCATTGTCGTTGCACCAAGGTCCATACCGTTAGTTGCCAACCACATCAAATGTGAAGACATCCTGTTCAATTCACACATCAACATTCTTATCCATGTGGCTCGGGGCGGAATGTCAACTCCCAGAAGGTCTTCCACTGCAAGGCTGAAAACCAGTTCATTGGACAGCGGAGACAAATAGTCCATACGAGTTACGTTTGTCGCTCCCTGAACGTAAGTAAGATCTTCGGCGGTCTTTTCCATCCCTGTGTGCAAATATCCTATAATAGGCTTGCAACGAAGTACCGTTTCGCCTTCCAACTCCATCATTACCCGTAAAACACCGTGAGTGGATGGGTGTTGGGGCCCCATATTTACGATCATCTTTTCGCCGGCACCGAACTCTATTTCATTCAAATCTTCTATATCGGTCCCCAAGGACTCCGGCAGCCTCAGTACCGCAGAATTGCCCAGCTTAGAATCGTTCAATTTCTTATCATCGGTCATCTCGGACCCAACGATTCTTTAAATTGTACTGGCACCCTTCCGGTAGAGTAATCTTTTCTTAAAGGATGTCCTTCCCAACCTTCCGGCATAAGAATTCTCGTCATATCCGGATGTCCTTTAAAAACTATTCCATACATATCAAACGCTTCGCGCTCCATATTCTCGACTCCGGGATAAATATCTACGACGGTGGAAATAAGTGGATCGACTTCTTTTACCATCGCCCGTACACGAATTCGCTCCTTTTTTGCGTGAGAAAGAAGATTTACAACCACCTCAAATCTTTCGGCTTTGACTCCGACCGGCAACTTGCGGTCAAAATTTGTCAAATAGTCCACACCGCAAAGGTCCGAGGCAAAATTAAAGCCCTCATTAAATAGATATGAAATAAGGTCATGATATTTGTCGACATCAGTAAAGACAACTTTTTGCCCGGAAGGTGTTTTTGCCAAAGGTAAGCCCATAAGGGTTTCATCTATTTGATTCATATTACTTTCGGAGACCGAATCCATCATTTGGGCCTACCTACATAGGTCGGCTTAATCGCAACATCAGTGCGAACAAAAGATCGATTACCTTCATCTAGCTGCAACTGAGCTCCCGCTCCTGTCTGATTGCGCCTTTTTGTAATTTCGCCGTCTTTAATCTTTTGATGAAGAGTTAAAATGGCATGCAACAGAGTCTGAGGTCCCGGAGGGCAGCCTGGAGCATAAACATCAACCGGTACCACTTGATCGACACCCTGTATTATCGCATAGTTGTTAAACATTCCTCCGCTACTTGCACAAACTCCCATAGATATAACCCATTTGGGTTCCATCATTTGGTCATAGACCTGTCTGAGGACGGGAGCCATTTTCTGTGAAACCCTGCCGGCTACTATCATCAAATCAGCCTGTCTGGGAGACGCACGGAAAACTTCCATCCCAAAACGGGAAATATCAAAATCTGCCGCACCGGCGGCCATCATCTCAATTGCGCAACACGCCAAACCGAATGTCGCCGGCCAAACGCTCTGCTTTCTGGCCCACTTGACTAACTCTTCTATTTGACCGGTTAAAAAATTGTGCGGAAATGATTCAAGTCCCATAGCTATTCCTTATGCGGCGGTTCCGCCCTTATTTTCTTCTTCGGATCGGGTAATCAGTTTTCCTTCGGTATCGAACGAAATTCGCTGAACAGTAGATTCTGTAGTTCTGGAGGAATTTGAAGTTTGAGGCATCATTTTCTTAACGGGACCCCAGTCAAGCGCACCGTGGGACAGAAGATAGCCAAATGGAATTACTACCGATAGTGCGAACACCGCTATTTCAATCACACCAAACAGTGCCAGTTGTTTTGCCACCAATGCGAATGGAAAGACAAAAATTACTTCAATATCGAAAACTATGAATATCATTGCCACCAAATAAAACCGTACCGGAAACCTTTCGGCAGGTTCTTTAGTCGGTAAAATCCCACATTCATACGGAGCTAACTTTGCCTCCGTCTTTCTTTTTGGTGCCAGTATCCCCGATGCTATAAAGGATAATGCGGCAAAGAGCATTGCAAGGATTGCATAAATCAAAATTGGCAAATAATTAATCATAATTCCTTACTTTTATCGTAACCACGATTTTAGGGCAATTTTTCAATCACATTTTTAGATAATGCGATTAATTCAAAATCGCTACAGAGGTTTCAAAACCAGCGCGAAGGGCAACTTAAATGTTACTGTAGAAATTAATTCTACATTTACTTAAATTCTAAACAAAATATGATACTTATTTCAATTCATTAATTAAAATATCGTTACTATTCACCTACCATCCTATGTTTCAATTAAATCCGTGACTTAAATAAAACATTGTGAGATTTGAATAAAGGAAACTCTCAAATCAAATTAATAATTTCTGCTACGATCAAATAGTTGCTCAAAATCTTGAAATAAAGCAAACTAATTTGACGCTTTCAAAAAGCATAGCTACACATATAGGTGAAAGCGAATTGCCTATGTCCCTAAATCTGACACTGATAATAAATTGGGTTTAAACTCTTCAAATTTCTCTAAACCCGCGTCACCTGATATCTTTGTAAAACCCAAATCGCAGCGGAAGCCAACCAATAGAAGCCAGGCGGTCAAAGGAAAAATAAAGACGGTGATTTTTAAATGGCGCAGATAACCCCGATAACATCATCAAACACTTTCCTGATGTTTGTGAGTATTGTAACGTAAATTAAATCAAGAAAATGCCCGCATTGCCGGTAGCAGGCAGGTATTTGATCTAGCGGTAACATATGCTATGGCTTTATTGGATGCAATCCATATTAAAGTTAGACACGAAAATAAAGTAATAAATGAGGCCGCAAATATCGTATTGGCTTATGATTTAAACGGTAAAAAGGAGATTCAAAGGGCATTATATCTCAGATGGCGGCGAAGGATCTAAATACTGGTTGTCGGTTGTAACGGATCTTAAGAACCGAGAGTTAATGATATCTTAAGTGCCTGTGTTGACGGCTTAAACGGCTTCAGTGAGGCAATAAGATCCGTATTTAAAGACACTATGGTCCAACGCTGTGTAGTACATGCCATGCTAATTCCCTAAAATATATACCATATAAACATAAGCTTGAATTCTTAAGTGACTTAAAGCTTGTATATAAAGAATCGACAAAAGAGATTGCTCAGTCAGACCTAGATTCACTTGTCGAAAAATGGGCTGCAAAATATCCTATGGTAACCAGAGTCTGGACAGAAAATTGGGATGAATTAAGTCAATATTTTCAATTCACTTCAAGAGATTAGATCGGTAATTTATACTACAAATGTTATTGAATCTTATAATTCAATATTAAGAAAATACCTCAAAAATAAACGTAGCTTTTAAACCAATGAATCTTTACTGAAACTTCTTTTTCTGGCAGACAGTAAAGCTTGTGAAAAATGGACTAAACCTATTCCTAATTGGGAGGTAATTTTAAACCAATTGACAATCATATTCGGTGATAGAATTACAATAGGATTGTAAATTTAGGATCTATGAAAATAGAAATTTAATGAACGCAAATTATCAAAAGTTTACACATAGATGTTTACAACGTCTACAAAGGTCCAAAGAAGAGCACGGGATTACCACATCGCCCGGTAAACTTGGAGGAGCTGTGACGACTGATCAGGATGCGCTGAGAGCGAAAGTGGGTAAGCTTCCAAAGGCAATCGAGAAGCAGGGCTGGAATACGATCGGCGATACTGATCCTAAGACGCGGGTTATCATAAACAAAAACGGTGAGTCCAAACCCGTCCTGAAACTGCGAGATAATGAAAATGCTCCTCTATCATCGGTCTCTGTTACTTGGGGAGAGGACTCTTCGGAAAGTATGGAAAATAAGCCACATCGTAGGGCAGTGAAAGAGTATGTGAAACAAGAGGTGCTGTTCTACGTTCCTGATGTTTGGGTTGATCACGACGAAACGAAGATCGGCTACGAAATTCCCTTGACACTTCATTTCCATAAATATGTGCTTTCTGGACCATTGAATGAAGTTAATGCGGAGCTAAAGCAGCTGGAAGTCGAAATCAACGAACTGTTAAGGGAAGTTACTGATCAATGAGCCAGGTATTTGAAGTAATTGAATTTCTCGAGGCTAAACACGGCAATATCGCCGAACTATGTACCAAATTCGGGGTTAAAAGACTTTTGGTCTTTGGTTCAGCTGTCGCCGGAACGTTCGATTCATCAAGAAGCGATATTGATCTGCTGGTCGAATTCGACACATCGAGGGAAAAGGAGAGGTTTTCCGATTATTTTGGGTTAAAGGAAGCTTTGGAAGATCTCTTAGCGTATCCGGTTGACCTAGTCACTTCTGAATCGTTAATAAATCCGTACTTTGCAAATTCAGTTCGCGATCACCACAGGGAGATCTATGCAGCGTGATCCGAGAACTTACCTTTGGGATGCACTCGAAGGTGCAAATCGAATCAATGAGTTTCTTAAAGGGATAAGCAGTGAAGAATACAGGGTCGATGAAATGCTCTCATCGGCTGTGGAGCGACAATTCATGATTATAGGTGAGGCGTTGAATCGTCTATCACAAATGAATCCTGATATAGCAGACAGCATACCAGAACTGTCAAGAATAGTTTCATTCCGTAATGTGTTGGTTCATGGTTATGCCTCAATAGACAAGCTCATAGTGTGGTCGGTTGCGACGGAGAAACTTGATAACCTCATTAAAGTGATTCATGACCTGTTAGAGGAGAAGTAATGCCGCCTGTTATCGTTACCGATGGAGTTAATGAGTAGGTGACGGAATTACGACGACCAGTGAGTAAAGTGCGTAGTAGGCAGAGAAATTAACAACGTGAACAAGAAGTCCATAACAAGGAAGATCTTTGCTGCCCTGTAACTACGTCGATGCATTTGACAACGAGAGGATTACGGCGAACCTGCGGTTATTGAAAGCGGCCTGGCCTTTACGGAATCTAACAATCTTAAATTATTTATCCTAATATTAGAGTTAATAAAAACCCGTGAAGTCTTTTTTTACTTCAGGAGCTTTTAAAGTAAGAACGCTAATGCTTCGATGATAATCATTAAGAAGTTAAGAGTCGACGGTGAGACACACTACAACATCTGCCTCTCAAAATCTACATCTCAAACCTTATTCTGAAAAACTTATCTGTCACGATTATTGGGAAGATTATTGGTCATTCAATCATTACCAAACTTTTAAAACCGTATGCCCTTAATTAAAAGTTGAACCCGGTCAAATTTTATGAACTAAAGTAAAACTATGGCATCCGGGGATGATAATCCGTACAACTTGATCAGGCCCAGAAGACTGAGGCGAAGCGAGGCAATTAGAAATTTGGTTTCATCGACTGAATTCCGGTCGGAAAATTTAGTACTTCCGATATTTGTGAAAGAAGACCTGACCGGTAAGTTTCCTATTGCTTCGATGCCCGGAGTGTCACAACACGATATTGATTCAGCAATTGTATTAATAGGAGACGCCATAAAAGTTGGTATACGCAGTTTTGCAATTTTTGGCATCCCTAAAACCAAAGATACCGTTGGCAAGTATGCCGTAGACCCCGACGGCATACTTCAAAGAGCCCTCAAAACCTTTAAAAATAAATTTCAAGAATCGGTAGTTTTAATCCCTGATTTATGTTTGGATGAATTCCTAACACACGGCCACTGCGGAATATTAAACTCGAACAATCAGGTTGACAATGACGCTACCGTCGACATATATACAAAAATGGCAGTTACGCTAGCAGACTCCGGAGCAGATTTAGTTGCGCCATCCGGGATGATGGACAATCAGGTAGCCGCGATCAGGGAAGCTTTAGACGCTTCAGGGAACATTGATTGTGGCATTCTGGCATATTCCGTTAAGTTTGCGTCAAACGCATACGGACCGTTCAGAGATGCCGTACAGGTTACTTTGGACGGAGATCGGAGAACTTATCAGCAAGACTTTAGAAGATCGTCGGCCGAATCCGTTTTGGAGGCCCGACTCGATGTTTCTCAGGGCGCCGATGTAGTAATGGTTAAGCCCGCAATATTTAATTTGGACATTATATCTCAGTTAAAAAGTCAAATTAATGTCCCTATATTTGCATATCAAGTCAGCGGAGAATATTCCATGATAAAAACATGTGCCGAAGCTGGTTTCCTGTCTTACATGGGTATTATGTACGAATCTTTAAGTTCCATATTCAGAGCCGGTGCCACAGCCGTATTGACCTACGGCGCAATGGATATTGCCAGACATTTACAAGAGGGGCGTCCGCAGGTGCCGGAACAGCCGCGCGGCCGGCAGGCCGTGCAGGTACAGCGTCTCGCCGATCCTGCCGTGGAGCATCGGCACGACGAAGGGCGTGCCGTCCAGCGTGAACGCCACGTGCACCACGAGCGCCTCGTCGAGGACGGCGTGGACGAGCTCGCGGTCGTACGAGGCGCGGTCCGCCCGAC
>DAIDJA010000035.1 GCA_027451605.1 Acidimicrobiales bacterium | reverse complement strand
GTAAATATATGCATTGGTTGAGTCTTCAAGTACACGGGGAATACCGGAACTTATATTGTCCCAGGTTAAATAATTTGTAGTTCCGTTTGCTAATGTCTGTGAAACCATTTCATTATTTGCATTGTAATACTATTTAGAGTTCATAATATTAATTTAAGATTGAGGTTCTACCGAATTATTTGCGTTTGTATCGTCTTTAAACGGGTATGGTTTAAGCCCATAACGTTCACACCATTGCAAGTATTGAACTCTGGAATGCGGTGGAATGACTTGGCGTTTTGGGCGATCTGAGCCAAAATTTACCTTACAAATCTTTTTAAAACGTGACCGTTCCTTAAGGGAAAGAACTTTAAATACTACAACCATAGTCAATGGGATTACTTCAAACAATGCTAATACCGGGAGATGCAATGATCCGACAATTACAAGCACCATGAGAGCAACATACCAAGCAATCGTTGCAATAAGGGTATAGTGCTTACGCTTAACTTGACATGTCGCACCTTCAACACCGACTCTCAATGTCCATTCTTGCATGGTGTTTGGCACCGTCACAAACGGTCGATTTTCCTGGAGCTTTCGCCCAGCATAACGAAGTTGTAACAATCTAAACCAACTAACAATTATAAGTAAGACTCCTACTCCCATAGTCCAATGTGCAACAGTAAGAACCGAACCATGATCCCAAGACAAAAATAGTATAACGAGACCAATAACTCCGATGACCACTCCCGGCAACATTGTTACAATTGTCGCCGCAAAAAGAGCATTTACCTCTGCATCTCGACGGTTATCCTGACGCTTAAACATAATGCTAATAAACCACCGCTCATGTGGCAAAAAATAATGTCCGGGGACCATTTCTCGCAGTTCGTTTGCTTTAACCATGATTACTCACCGTATGGCCACAGGGCTGAACCCAGTGTGACGGTAAAGTCTATGACCGTTCCAGCAGTTCCGAAGACCGGTGCAGAAGCTCCGATACCAGTTAAAATTGAATCAGCCCATGATCCCACTTCGATTGCACCCGCTCCAATGAGGCTAGCACCACCAACACTTACGGCACCTGCTATAGCTCCAATAGCGCCAAAAGCGAGCCCAGCACAAGCCGCCGCTTCATGCCCATCCATGCAGGGCCCATAGTCTATAGCAGCAGCACCTAGTCCCAGTACAGCACTTGTCGTACCTAAAACAAGTTCCGGTACGACAGCTGTTGACACGGCCGTCCCAGCCTCCACCGCAGCAGCTATCCCAAGCCCGTCAACCACAGCTCCCACGCCCGTGGCTGCCGCTGCAACCCCTAAAGCAATACCGGCTGCTAATTCAAAGCCTTTTTTGTGCTTTGCAACAAAATGTCCGACATCATGTGCAGCCTGAGTTATATCAGAAATTGGATTCCATCCCCACATCCCCGTCGGATCCCATCCATTAACAGGATCACCTCCGGCATATGAATAAGCCTGATAGGTTGAATCAAACATAGGATCAACGGTTAAAAACTGTCCGGTAGTGGGATCGTAAACTCTTGCTAAATAATATATGAGATTATCCGGAAGATTGTAGCCTCCTTCAAAAGTAAACGGAGTTGCCGTAGCGTTACCGTAAACAGTTGGGATTCCATATGGACTGTAAAGACTTATTTCTAATCCACTGTAAGTATTTGAATAAACTACACCTACTCCCGAATAGCCAGATACTAAAAATGTATTAACGGAACTTGAAACATTAATTTGTTCCAAAGGTACCGATCCCCATCCGAAAATATTAGGTCCGTAAATATATGCATTGGTTGAGTCTTCAAGTACACGGGGAATACCGGAACTTATATTGTCCCAGGTTAAATAATTTGCAGTTCCGTTTGCTAATGTCTGTGAAACCATTTCATTATTTGCATTGTAATAAAAGTTGTTTGAATACTGGCTGTTTTGATTACTGCAATTGTATCCTAAGCTGTTTGGATTCGTAATGCAATTTAGATTATTAGAGGCATCATAGGAATATGAGGTCGTTAAATTAGATCCTGAAAGGTATTGGGTTGAAGACGTCCTTTGTCCTGACGGTGAATAGTTATATGAAGTTTCATTAACTACGGGAGTTGAAGGACAACCTGTATTAGATGAGTTATAGGGTACACTGCAAGCAATTTCGGCACCGTTTGCGTTTGAATTGGGCTGAGCGGAATAATAGAGCTGATTGGTTGAAGCTGAATTCTGACTGCCTGAAGCACATGAATATCCGGAAGTATTTGGGGTGGTAATACAGTTAAGTTCACCGCCTTGGACACTGTACTGGTAAGAAGACTCAGCTCCGGTAGTAGAGTAATTACCTCCTTGAGTAACCTGTCCTGCACCGTTATAAGACATCTGCTGAAGTATGCCGTTGGTGGACTGATTGTTTTGGACAGAAGCAATTTGTTCTAAGGCATTTCTCCCGGTGGCCAAATTAGCCGTATTCGTAGGAAGGATGATCTGTTCATTTGTCAGTCCCCCTAAACTGTCATAGCTTAAGACAACTGACATGGAATTGGTTCCGTTTGTGGGGTATGTAATATTGGTTACCTGTGAGTTACCGTCATAGGCTAAAGTCATCTGATTTCCCAGCCAATCGGAAATATTGGTCATTTTATTGTCTTGATTATAGGCGTAGTCAACAACCCAGTTAGTTGAGCTCACTGAATTGGCACAATTGGATTGTCCGGATGGCATTGGATAGGCTATGCAGGTAATATTGCCGTTATTGTCATATTGGTAACCAATTGTGCGGTTGTTGGAATCAGTTACCGACGTAACTTGATTCAAACTGTTATAAGTTGTTGAAGTTGTTCCAGTATAATCCTGCATTTTAGTTTGCTGACCGTCAAGATTATAAGTAAATGTTTCGGGTGTTAGGCCGGAAACCATTGCCCAACTAGATCCTGAATTTGTAGTTTCATAGATTGCCGCAGATCCGGCATTTGACTCTCCCGATATATAACATGTAGTAGACGACGAACACGATATTGAATTAAGCTGACTGGAAGTTGAAGAATCTATATTCCCCGACTGTGAATCCGTATTTTGAGGTAATAATTGGGAACTGAAGGTTGGAGGATTGGTTGATAGATCGCTATAGAGTACCTCAGGAGCAGTCTGACTGTAGTAATTCTGCCCCGAAGGCAAATTATAGCCAGCTACAAGATAACAGCTTGAAGCCGACGGGCATGAAACCGAACTTATCGAAGAAACCGACGTCGGAATAGAGCCGTTAGAACATGAATCGGAACTGTTGTTACAAGACATCTCAAAATTAGAATTACCGACAGAGTTTGAATAAAGGGTATATGCCCCCCCATTGTTTAAAGTTCCTGTGGCAAGACAAGTCGTAGTCGAACTGCACGATATAGAACTTATGGGATTTTGATCGTTAATAAGTGGAATTTCAGATATCAATGAGGTTCCTGCCCAATTGTTGTTAATAGTTGACCATGCGAGTCCCACTATATCGGAATTGCCGCCAGTACTTCCGCCCGCTGCAATACAAACTGTAGTTGACGTACAAGAAACAGTATTTAATGACTGGAGATTTGCCACCCCTGCCTGATCCTGCATGGTCCAACCGGTTCCGTCTACAGTAAATACATCAATTGGGTCCGTACCATTCGTACCTCCCATACCCACTGCCACACAGTTTGTGGAAGTTGCACAAGATATCGAATATAGGGCAGTTATATTCGATGGCAAGGTCTGTTCCGTCCAGCTAGATCCCAAATTGGAAGTCTCATAAATGGCCGGATTGTTATTTAAATCAATACCGGTGGCAAAACAAACCGTAGTGGTAGGACAACTAACATAACTGATGGAACTTGGTTGAGTTGACGATCCAAAAGACCCGCCATTGATATAATGACCGGAGTCTGTGGTATTTACCAGAGACCCGATACCGGTAATTCCGGTACCTCCGCTTACACAGTCAGTTGACGACGGACATGATATTGAATTTGAATTAACTGTTCCCGCAGGATCAGTTGGAAATGTTCCAACCATATTTCCAGCTGAATCATAACCATAAGTAGTAGTTATCCCTAAAGGATTTACCGAAGCCTTAAGGACGCAGTTTGAATTATAGAAATACTGATCACTTGAAGGTGCACTGTATTCGGGTAAAACTCTTGAGGTGGGAGAATTCGAACATACCGGATCGTTATAGCTCCAAGTAGTTGTGTTGGAGTCAGGTCCTGTCTCTGTAATTCTGTTCATATCACCGTCATAGGTATATTTGGTTGCGCCGGCAGGTGGCGAGGTGCAGATGTTATTGCTGCTTATATAGTCACTTGAAGATGTTATCGTCCAACAAAGACTGCCATCATTGTTATAGGCTGTAGCCTTGTAGGGTGTAACACTTCCGTTATTTGGAGACTGAACCCCTATCGTATTTCCATCACCATCATTAGTATATATGGTTGCATTCGAAGGAGGCGTTAAACAATTTTCTGAATAAGTATAGTTAGCCGGTTCATTTGAAGCAGACCAACATAACTGAGAATCCTCATTATAAGCATAGAAAGTGGTGTAATTTTGCCAATCTGATGGGTTGGCATTACCCAACGGAGGGATAGTTTCAACCAAATTACCAGATGAATCATAGACATAGGACGATTCATTACCCAAAGGATCGGTTGAAGTCAGTACCTGCCCCTGAGAGTTGTATGTAAATTTTGTCGTATTGCCGTTCTTATTGGTAACAAAAGCCAGTGATCCATAAACATTTTTAGAACATAAAGTTGCGGGTGCCTGAGCCAAACAGCCCCCGTTGGAAGAATTATAGTAAGTATTGTAGGTATATGAAGATATTGGACTCTGTGTAGCGTAGCCCGTTCCAAAATTTGTTCCAGAAGTTCCGGAAGTATCGGAAGTATAGAGAAGCTCACCGGTACCGGCCACTGATGAACCAACTGCCCAACAGGCATAGTTGGAGGCATTGTTGGAGGCATTGTTGGAGGCATTGTTGGTCGATGAAATCACATAGCAGTAATGATCATTTATTGAATTAATCGGAGCTGAAATATTGCCGTTACATCCACTGACCGTCGAATTTGAAGAACAACCGATCGTCCAGTTTGAAGTTAATCCGGACGAAGAATAAAGAGAGTATCCTCCTCCATTTGTCAGTGTGCCAACCGCGACACAATGTGACTGAGACGGACAGCTTATTGAACTTAATGGCAGTTCGTCATTTATGTCGGGTATATACGATATTAAAGACGTAAATGCCCAGTTTGAATTTAAACTAGACCATGACAAACTTACAATATCGGAGTTTCCGGAGGTATCTCCACCTACTGCAACACAATTTGTGTTTGAAGTACAGTAGATAGAGTTAAGAGATGAAAGCTGGGATACTCCTGACTGATCCTGAGACGTCCAACCCATTCCAGCCGCTGTATATACATCCACCGGATCGGTATTGTTAGTTCCTCCGTAACCTACTGCCACACAGGTATACGTATTTGAACAAGATATAGAATTCAAATTTATGACAGGGACAGTTGAAATATTGCCAATTCCCTGTTCGCACCAACCGTTTGTATTGCAAGTAGAAAGTATTATTGCCTGATTGGTGTTTGATTCTCCCACCGCATAACAAGTAGTTGTGTTCGGCAAACAATCTATGGAATTAAGCTGTTCAATTCCTACAGGCAGATTAAACGGAGAAGATGTAGACGTTACGTTTGCCGCTAATACAGGTTCCCAAATCCAAGAGTTTCCTGAAGTCATTTGGGTAAATTTAATTTCTATCAAAACCGGTCCGGTTAGATTCAACGCACTGCCGTTATTGCCCAAAGATGATGAAGTTGTAGTAGCATAACACAAAGTTAAGCTAAGACAACTAATTGATGTTATCTTTCCTACCGATGTATTTATAGCACTTGGATTTTGTCCAACAACCAAACCTTTTGGGTTATCCGTTTGATCGGTCGTATATATGGCACCGCTGTTGGTCGTTGAATTCGTACTATCTGATACTGATACATATGATTCTCCACCGAAACATATTGGGGTAGAACCGGGAGTACAGCCAATAGCATTAAGTGATGTCAAATTATTAGGAGAACTTGAAATTGAAGTGCTCTGGAAAGTGCCTGTAAGATTACCAAACCGGTCATATCCGTTTATCGTAGTTTGACCATTCGGGTCTATTACCGATACGGGTTCTCCGAAGTGATTATAAGTATAAATAGTGGCACCGTTTGGGATTGAATTGCTGTTCGAAGAACAAGTTTGCTGTAAATTCTGGATCTGATTAAAATAATCTCCGTTTGCGCTCCAGCAAAGGTTTCCATGAATGTCATAACTATCAGTGACTCCAGTTCCGTTCGGATATACAGTACCTACTTTCATCAGAGTATACGGATCATAATAATAAGAGGTTGTTGCTGGGTTGCTAGAACCATATCCGGTTACTACAGATTCCAGAAATCCATTGACGTAGTTGTCTTGAATTTGATTTCCATTCGGATCGGTAATAATACTGTCTCCGGTTCCAATCGAATCAATATTATAACTGTACGCCGTTAAGTTTCCCATTGGGTCAATAACCGAGGTAATCCGACCGGATGAATCATAGCCATAGCAAGTAGTATAAGTCGGAGAATTTAGCGTTCCGCAAACCTGATTATTGACCCCCAGGGGTTGGGTAACCGATATTATATCATTTACGAAAGAAGAGTTAGGATTAGAGGTATAGTACTCAAATGAAGTAGTATTGCCCAGAGGGTCTTTAATCGAGATGAGCTGAGATGAGCTGTAGGTAAGAATCCATTCGTTTGAAGTTGCCGTACCGTTTGTATCCCAGACCCCTTCAACTAAAGAATTACCGTACCCTAAAATAACATGACGACCTCCGGCATCGGTATATATGGTACAACTAGTCAACCAACTGTAGGAAGTAGTTGAAGGACAGCTACTTCCGCCAGGCGACACTCCTGATTGAATACTTAGAAGTTGAGGATCTTGTGGAGTTCCAATATTTTCAAGATGTCCGTTTGTATCATAAGTTAATAATTTTAGTCCCGAGTTTTGACCCAATACATAACAGGCACTGCCCAAATTGGTAGGGCAATTAGCGTAGTAACTTAAAGTTGAAGTCACCATCGGATCAGCACAAAATGTGGAAATCTCATCTGAAGGGTTGGAATCCGGTTGCAGAGAGGTTGCATTAGTTACCAAACTCGAAGGTGGGCAGGTACCGTTAGCTAAAGTTGCATAAAAATTAGCTTGAGCACCTCCTCCGCAAACTGCAGTAACGGTAGTGCCCAAAGAACTCGAAGTCGACGGTGTGTAAGATGAAGAAATATTTAAACTTGACATTTGACTGTTAGACCACCCATAACCGAACGGACCCGGAGAGGGAGGGCTTGTCCCGCTTTGAGAATCTGCTACCAACGAATTATAAGTTAGCGAAAATCCGAGACTTTGTCCGAGACCGGCTGCCGAAAAACCGTTATAGTCAACAATTAAATTCCCATTTTCCGTGTCTATATTCTGACTTGTAGGATCATGAACTTTAGCGGCGGCTCTAACATTGGAGTTACATTTGCCATAAGTTGTAGTCTTGCTTATTGGATTTAATCTTTGATGTCCCGCAAGAGCCCAATCTGAAAATTCACTTTGGCCGCAATTTCCAATGTCGGCACCTCCTGTGTTTAAAATTTGAGCTGAATCATACTTGGTAACTAGGTGGCTTGTCGAGCCGGAAGTAACATCGTAAGATATCTTCGGAATTAATCCGTCAGGACTGCTGCAAGACACTATAGAAGGTACATCTGAGGTGTCAAAAGCAAAATTATTGCCTGCATAAGACAAAGGGTTTAGCATTACTCCTTGTTTGGCATTAACATAATCAAAGTTGCCAAAGGCAAAATTATAAGATCCAATCGAAACATTAATATTACTTATAACTTCAGATGCGCCTGATGTATTTAAAATCATGAGCGATCCATTGTCACAAGCATAATTGCCTGAAGATCCACAATCATAAAAATTTTTATCTGCAAATACTTTATATCCCGAAAATGATACAGTGGGGCAGTTTACGCTGTTGAAATTTCCGCTATTAGAACAAGGTGTCGTCTCCCAAGCCGAAAATGACGGACCGCCACCTGTGTCGTGGTTAGAAGTATCCGCATACCCCAAATATAATTGAGTATGAGTCGATGAATTTACCACACTCGTTAATTTAGAGTGCAAAGTCTCGTAGTGGGGGGGGGGACGCATAATTTAAAAATAGTATCAATGATGACATTAACAACATGACTGACAAAAAATAACTGCCCAGTTTAAAAGTGCCCAGTTTAAAAGTGCCCAGTTTAAGATTTTTTGGCTTAAGACTCTTTAGATTTCCCATTATTTACCCTTTCGCAACAACTCTAACCAGTAACTTTTTTTGGGATATAACCTAAAGACTATTTTGCCACTTCTCAAAAGTGACCCCTAAATTTTAGATCCCGCTCAAAACTTTATCATTTGCAAAAAAAGTTTGTCAAGTAAAAACTTTAAATTATTTCTTATCAAATAAAAATCAAATTTATGAGACCTGGGGCAACCAACTAAATCTGAGGGCTTCATAACGATCAATATCTTGTGAATGCGATAATGTCAGACCTATATCATCTAACCCGTTTAGGAACCTGTACCGGATGAACGGATCCATTACAAACTTTTCTTCAATGGAAAGCTCCGGAACCAATACTGTTAGATTCTCTAAGTCAATAACAATTAGCAAATCCGGGTTAGAGGGTATCTCATTTAAGAGTAACGAGACCGTAACATTATCAAGTTCAACGGGGACCAAACCCATCTTTGTGCAGTTATTTTTGAAGATATCGGCAAATCTCGGAGAAATAACCGCCTTAAATCCATAGTCCTGAATCGCCCATACCGCATGTTCACGCGACGATCCGGTTCCAAAATTTTGACCTGCGACCAATACAGTAGCCTTTGCAAATTCCGGCTTATTTAAAACAAAATCTCTGTCGTCTCTCCATTCAGAGAACAATCCTTTCCCAAAACCGGTTCTCTCGACCCGCTTTAGCCAATCGCTTGGAATGATTTGATCTGTATCAACATCAGACCTATTCAGAGGAAGTCCGGTTCCTTCGATTATTGTTATTTTTTGCATTTTTCCTTACCAAAACTAAATAAATTATCCGACATACCTATAAATCTGACGGTTCGGCAAATCTTCCCAAAATTGCCGTTGCCGCAGCCACGGCAGGTGACACAAGGTGAGTTCTACCTCCCCTTCCCTGCCTTCCTTCAAAATTTCTGTTAGAAGTTGAAGCGCATCTTTCCTGCGGTTTAAGCTTGTCGGGATTCATCGCCAAACACATCGAACACCCGGGCTCTCGCCAATCAAAACCGGCTTCTATAAAAATCTTATCCAGTCCTTCCGCTTCAGCCTGAACTTTAACCTTGCCCGAACCCGGAACAATCAAAGTTCTGACATTCGGATCAACTTTCTTTCCTCTTACGATTGAAGCTACCAGTCTCAAATCTTCAATTCGAGAATTAGTACAGGATCCTATAAAAACCGTATCCACTTTTATGTCCTTGATCTTTTCACCGCCGCTCAATCCCATGTATGCCAGTGCCCGCGATGCGGACTCTCTTTCGGATTCAGTTGAAAATTGGTCGGGGACCGGAACTGTGGAATTTATATTTGTAACTTGAGACGGATTAGTTCCCCATGATACAAAAGGTGTCAATGCATCGGCATCTATTGTCACTTCTTTATCGAACACGGCATCGTCATCACTATATAGGGTTTTCCAGTAAGCAACGGCTGCCTCCCATTGTTCCTTTTTGGGGGCAAACGGCCTCCCTTTTATGTAATCAAAGGTAACTTGGTCAGGAGCTATCATCCCGGCTCTGGCACCGGCTTCAATTGACATATTGCAAATAGTCATTCTGCCTTCCATAGAAAGTGCTTTTATGGCATCGCCCCGGTACTCAATCACGTGTCCTATTCCCCCTCCGGTTCCGATTTGACCGATTATAGCTAAGATTATGTCTTTAGCCGTAACACCTTCTTTAAGAGTTCCGGTAACATTTACCGCCATCATTTTGGGTTTAGTTTGTACAAGTGTTTGCGTTGCTAAAACATGCTCAACTTCTGATGTCCCGATGCCAAAGGCAAGAGCTCCGAAGGCACCATGTGTGGAAGTGTGAGAATCACCGCAAACAATAGTCATGCCCGGTAACGAAAGGCCCTGTTCCGGCCCTATTACATGAACTATTCCCTGATTCGGATCTCCCATCGGGAAATATCTGATCCCATTCTCCCTGCAGTTAAAGTCCAAAACTTCAAGCTGTTTTGCAGATATTTGATCTTCTATCGGTTTATCGATATCTTTGGTTGGAACATTGTGGTCAGCCGTAGCAATGGTAAGATCAGGTCTTCTGACTTTACGATTCGTAATCTTTAATCCCTCAAATGCCTGCGGAGAAGTAACTTCATGGACTAAGTGAAGATCGATCCAAATTAAATCCGGTTCATTTTCTTTGGACACCA
>DAIDJA010000034.1 GCA_027451605.1 Acidimicrobiales bacterium | reverse complement strand
GCTTTAGGGGATAGCGGTCTTCAAACGGGATTTGAGTCTGTCGCCAAAACCATAGGTTTTGAACTTTTTGACGAAATAGATCTAAAGAATATAGCTTCTGAAGCCGCTCGGCGAGCCGTAGTAAAGTTAGATGCCAAACCGGCACCGAGCGGAGAAGTTCCGATAATTCTGGCATCCGGATCCGGCGGAATACTTTTTCACGAAGCATGTGGCCACGGACTGGAGGCAGATCACATCGCAAAGAAGTCATCGGTTTACACCGGAATGGTCGGACAGAAAGTAGCATCAAAGTTCGTCACTTTAGTTGACGACGGTACTTGTTCGAAAGAGTGGGGAAGTTTTGACTATGATGACGAAGGTCATATTGCCGTTAAGTCAGTATTAATTAAAGACGGTATCTTGGAAGACTATATGTATGACAAGATGCGCGGAAACGGAGCTAAACGACCCGAGGCGGGAGGCAACGGAAGGCGGCAAAGTTACCGATATCTTCCGATGGTCAGAATGACAAACACATACCTTATGGCCGGAGATGCCACCAAGGAAGACATAATTCAGGACACCGAGTACGGAGTCTACATAGCCCAACTTGGAGGTGGTCAGGTAAATACCGCTACCGGAGACTTCGTTTTCGGAACCACTGAGGCATATCTGATCGAAAATGGGCAACTCACCTATCCTTTGCGAGATGCAAACCTAATCGGAAATGGACCGGACATATTAAAGAAGATCGATGCCGTTGCCGACGACTTTAAGATGTCACCGGGGACTTGCGGTAAGGATGGTCAGCAGGTGCCGGTCGGTTGCGGACAGGCAACTCTCAGAGTAACCGGTATTACATTGGGAGGGACTTCACACTAATGTCACTAAAAATAGTTGACTTTAAATCAAGATTTACCGAAATTGAAGAAAAGTAATAAAATGACCGAATATAGTTCTGACCATAAATCATCAGATGCGCAAGAAATTAAACAGGTAGAATCGGCTTTGATTGAACTGGCTGACTCTGTTGTAAGCTTTGGCGATTCCAAATCTCAAGTTGAAGCTTATGTTGCCTATGGACGAGAAACCTCAATCAGAGTGTATAATAAGAAAATTGAGTCACTCGAATCGGCAGAGACATTAGGAGTCGGAATTCGTTACATAAATGACGGAAAATTAGGATTTGCCTGGAGCGGCCAGATACCTATTCACGAATTAATTAACAACTTTGATAAATCGAAACAAACAGCAAGGGAAATATTTGACCTTGCCAAAGAGAATTCCACATATGCCACCTATGATGAATTCGTTTTTTTGCCTACATTAGATGAAGTTGAACCAGCGGATTTGGAACTTTTTGATCCCCACCTTCTAACTTTTAATACAAAAGATAAAGTGGAATTAGCCTTTGAAGTTGAAAACGGTATATTATCAGGTAGTCCTCTTATTAAGTCAGTAGAACAGTCCAATTACGGAGACGGACTTACCATAGTCGCTTTGGCAACCAGCACAGGCATCAAGACACTTTCCAAGCGAACAGGATGTTACCTGGCGGCCTATGCAATAGCAGGAGACGACAACGAATCTCACACCGGCGGAGGTGTAAGCGTTGCTCGAAATCCTTACGAGTTGATCCCATCCAAAGTTATAGACGACTCTGTAATGTACTCTACAAGAATGGTTGGAGCCACCAAACCCAATTCAGCGATAAAAGCAATAGTTTTTGACCCCAAAATAACTTCTACATTTTTGGCTCTTCTGTCGGGAGCTTTATCAGGAAACTCGGTGGCGAAAAAAAGATCTTTCTTTATGGATCGGTTGAACGAATCCGTGGGTAACGAAAATGTTACCCTGGTAGACGACCCTACTAACCCCAATGCTTATGGGGCCTCGATTTATGATGCGGAAGGTCTGGCGTGTCGAAGAAATACGTTAATCGAAAACGGTGTCCTTATGGGCTTCCTACACTCGACCGAATCGGCGAAACGCTGTGACACAAACTCCACCGCTTCCGCCACACGATCCGGTTATTCTTCAACTCCTTCAGTGGGTCCCAGATCTTTGATGCTTAAACCGGGACTTTTAACCCAGGATGAGATCCTCGCCAAGGTGGATTCGGGTGTTTACGTACAGTCCGTAACCGGAGTAAATTCCGGAGTAAACCCTATCAGCGGTGATTTTTCCGTTGGCATAGAAGGGCTGGTAATTAAAAACGGACAACTGGATGAACCTATAAGAGAAGCGACAATATCTTCTACGATGCAGAGAATGCTAATGGATATTAGCTTAATTGGCTCTGATTTAAACTGGCTACCGGGTGTAGCTACGGGACAGACTGTAGCCATAAGTTCAATGACAATGAGCGGTAAGTGACTTCAGACTGGTTAATAAGGTATGGCTCGGCTCGACAGCGAATATGTAAAGAGCGAATATGTAAAGGTGGACACTCACAGTCATACCTGTTTTTCGGGCGATTCTACAACGACCCTCAGTGAATTTGTCAATGCCGGACAGAAAAGCGGCCTAGACTATATTGCCGTTACGGATCACTCCAAAATAGAAGGCGCACTAAAACTTAAGACAATTGAAGACAAGCTGCCATTTAGAGTAATTATAGGCCAAGAACAAAAAGTCCCCGAAGGCGAACTTATAGGTCTGTTCTTAACGGAAAGAATTCCGGCGGGTCTGGGTCTGTTAAAAACTGCCGAATCCATAAAAGATCAGGGAGGTCTTGTGATTGTCCCGCATCCCATAGATCCCTTTCGACACTCCCTAAAAGCTAATCACATTCAGCAACTTTTAGAGCACGGATATTTAGATGCCATTGAATCTTTTAATTCCAAGACCAGAAGTGACAGCGTTACTAAAGATGTAGCACAACTTGCCAAACGGATTAAGGTTTGTGTGACTGCGGGTTCTGACAGTCATGTCCCGGAAGCATTGGGAAGCTCTTATCTTGTTATGGAAAAATTTACGACTCCACAAGATTTCATTCAAAATCTCAAAACTGCCTCGATAGTCGGCACCTATTTTGATCCGCCACGACAATGGAAGCCCCGGCTGGTAAATTACGAATTGGAAGACCTAAAGACGCAACTTGATAAAGCTTCAGACGAAAAGAACTGAAGATAAGAAAGTCAAAGAGAATAAAACATAGAGTAAATTGAAGCTATCCTGTCGGAATTCAACATCCCGGCTGAATCCACAAACTACGCCATCGACATTGAACAATTTGGCTTGTTGCTAATTAATTTTACCGGCGGGGAGGTCATTAATATATTTTATCTTACATTCATTATGGCGCCAATAGCACTTAAATGAATATATGGCGACAATTCAGATCAAAAATGTTCCGGAAGAAACTTATACTGTACTTAGACAGAGAGCGGCACTTGCACATCAATCTCTTCAAAAATACCTTCTTGGCCATCTAATTGAAGTGGCCGGAGAACCTACAATAAATGAAATACTGTATAGAGCCGGAGGACGATCCGGCGGATCGGTGACCCTGAAAGCTTCTACTTCGACAGTCCGAGCGAATCGTGATAGTCACTGACGCCAGTGTACTAGCAGTCGCCTTAGGCGACGATGGCCCTGATGGCGATCTCGTTAGGGAAAGGTTGAAAGGCGAAAAACTTGCGGCTCCCGAAATAATTGATCTCGAAGTGGTATCTGTTTGGCGTCGTCAGTTAATGTTGAAAAAGATGAACTTACGTCGAGCAACCATGGCAATGACCGACCTCAAAGAAATACCGATCTATCGATCTCCGCATAAACCGCTACTTAGGCGATATTTAGAACTCCAAAATAATATTTCTGTTTACGACGCATCCTATGTTGCTCTTGCAGAAATTTTAGACTCAATCCTATTGACAGCAGACGTTAAATTAACCCAGTCTTACGGTCCAAAGTGTAATTTTGATTTAATTCGCTCCGGTCAATAGCTGCAAAGATTTGTCAGCTATCTATCAAATATTTACATAATTTTCCCTTGGGTAGTATGACAATTTTTCTCCGGATCCGAAACCGTCAGCTTAATTTCTTAAATTAGTCACCGGCTTAAATATTAAATGCGAGTGAAATTTAGCCGAAAGATCCCGGAATTAATAGTTAGTGCGACCATCTATTTAACTGTATAGTCGCTCCTGTGGTTCGACACTGCCGGCCCTCTTTCAATTTCAATAAACATTAAAGGATTTACCATATTAAAATAAGTTATGTCGGAATCGGGATCACTGCTATTTACTGTGGTACTTACTGTGGGTCGGTAATTATTCTGACTTTTACCTCATGTCTAAAGAAGAGCAAGTTAAAGAGTGGTTAAATTTTAAAGAAACGGTATTCATAGCCCGAGACGGAAATGATAAGGCTCAAATTGCCGCAGCTAAAAAGCTGGGGCTTATTAGACAGTTGGGCACAGGAATATATACCGGTGACCTATATACGAATATTGACAATTTAATAACTTCAAATATTTGGGACATTATTAGTTTGGCTTTCGGTGTTTCCATAATAAGCCGCCGGTCGGCGTTGTTTTCCGGGATGACCGTTGACAACTCAATTGAGATTACAGAATACAATAACAAAAAATCAACATCCGTGGGTAAACTCAAAATCGTAACCTTAAAAGGTCCGCCGCCGCTTGAAGACGATACCCTTATGGCCGAAAATATTTATATTGCAAGTCCAGCCAGATTCATTGTTGAATTTGCGATTTATTTATGCGAAAATAGGCGACTGCCCAAGACAAAAAGGGCACAGTTGATATCCGAAGTTCATGACTGGATGAATAAAAAGTACGACCCGTCAATGATTCTGCAAATTGAAGACTTAAATATAAGATCAAAAGTCCTTCTGCACGAACATTTTTACAATTTTTGTGCCGATATCTCGGAAGTTATTGATATCTTAGGTCAGCTTTTGAATTTTAAACCCACTCCCAAACCCACCAAACTCACCGAGGACGACCTGAAGTTTCTTTGATTAGACTATATTTAAAAGGTTTTAATCGCCGATCATTAACTACTGAAATTAATTTCACATTTTTGAATTTTTCCTCTAAGCTTTTTACATATGGCACATTCAGTCATCGATCTCATTACAAATGCAAAATTGGCCTCATCTGCGATAGCCCTCGCTAATGCCAATACCAAAAATGACGTGCTTAAAACCGTCGCCGATCTAATTGAGGAATATTCGTCCAAAATTCTTGAAGCAAACGAAGAAGATCTGGAACTCGCCTCCCGGGAAAATATTGGCCAAACTGCACAGGATAGACTGCGACTTACCGAAAGCCGGCTTGAGTCAATGATAAATGGGATCGGTGATATTGTCTCTCAGGCAGACCCGATAGGAGCTGTCGTTGAAGGTTGGGTTCTCCCTAACGGACTGAACGTATCCAGAATCAGAGTTCCCTTGGGACTCATCGGTATCATTTATGAAAATAGACCAAACGTCACCTCAGACGCCGCTGCCCTCTGCCTAAAATCTGGCAACGGGGTTGTTCTGCGGGGATCTAAATCTGCAATAAATTCAAATACGGCTATAGCTAACCTGTTCAGAACCGCCCTTAAGATAAACTCGCTACCCGAAGATGCGGTAACTCTGCTCCCTTACGTTGACCACGACTCCGTAAGAGAAATGGTATCTTCCAAGGGACTTTTAGATTGCGTTATACCGCGAGGAGGACCATCACTTTTAAAGGCGATAAGCGATCACGCTACCGTTCCGGTCATTGTTGACGGCGACGGTAACTGCCATATATATGTCGACAGCTCGGCAGATATCGACATGGCAGAAGAAATTATCATAAATGCAAAAGTTCAGCGTCCCGGTGTATGCAATGCAATGGAGAGCCTTTTGATCCACAAGAATATCGCCGAAACTTTCCTTCCCAGAATCTGCACCGTGCTAGACAAGCTGGGCGTAGAAATAGTGGGTGATGATTTGACGCTAAAACACTTCGGCAAAGCAACCGAAGCGACCGATCAAGATTATGCCACAGAGTTTTTGGATCTGAAACTGTCCATTAAGTGTGTTGAAGATTTGGACGAAGCGATATCTCATATCGCGAAATACAGTTCGGGACATTCTGAAGCGATAATAACTTCGGACTTGAGGTCGGCCGAAAGATTCGTCAAAGAAGTCGATGCCGCTGCAGTATTGGTAAACACTTCAACCAGATTCGTAGACGGAGGTGAGTTTGGTTTGGGAGCAGAAATCGGAATATCGACGCAGAAACTTCACGCAAGAGGACCGATGGGACTCAAAGACCTAACATGCATTAAGTACATAGTTAAAGGAAACGGACAGATTAGAAAGTAAAAGATATGGAAAATGAATTCGTTTTTAAGTCACCGGATGACGTAATGGAAAGTCTCGAGGGAGTTGATTATATCTCCTCGGCTACAATTACCACTTCGGTATTTTTGGCCGATCGACTTAAAAAACCTGTTTTGATCGAAGGACCCGCCGGTACCGGGAAGACTGAACTGGCTAAATCCGTTGCCGCTGCCACCGGATCAAGGTTAATTAGGCTGCAGTGCTATGAAGGTCTTGACGAAGCTAAAGCACTTTATGAATGGAACTATAAAAAGCAACTTCTTAGGATTCAGGCTCAAAATTTAGTAACCGATGCGGAGAACGAAACCTGGAAACAGCTCGAAGAAGATATATTTTCAGAGGAGTTTCTTCTCACCCGACCGCTTTTGGAAGCAATAACCTCGGAAGCCCAGACCGTTCTTTTAATAGATGAGGTCGACAGAATTGAAATAGAAACCGAGGCCCTATTGCTCGAAATCCTTTCGGATTTTCAAGTTTCGATACCCGAATTGGGTACCTTGGAGGCAAAGCGGCTGCCATTAGTTTTTCTTACTTCGAATAACTCAAGAGAACTCTCCGAAGCCCTTAAGCGACGTTGTTTATTCCTCCATATCGACTATCCGGATATGGATCGCGAGAAAAATATCATAAAAAGGAGAGTTCCCGACATTGAAGCGGCTCTTCTTGATCAGATCGGCGAATTCGTAAGATCAATCAGACAAATGGATCTCAAAAAGAGACCTTCGGTTTCAGAGTCCATTGATTGGGCAAGAACTTTAATTACTTTGGGAATTCATACTCTGAACATGGAAATTGCCGGCGATACTATTTCGGTGTTGCTGAAATATCAGTCCGATATTGAAACCGCCCTCAAAGAACTTTCAATAAACACTTAGGTAAAATATGGATCTAATAACGGAGTTCGTTACCGAATTAAGACAATACGGTATTCCGGTTTCATTGGGAGAGTCTATAGATGCTCATGAGGCACTCATTTCGGAACTTCTCGATGATCGAGAGTTGCTCCGGGAAGCTCTTGCGGCGACTTTGATAAAAAATAATAGCCACCGCGGAGCTTTTGACTCCCTTTTTAACATATATTTTGGGGTTAAAGCGGATTTGCTTTCAGACGACCTGATCGGTGAGGACGATTTTCAAGATGAGGAAAATAAAGCCTCAGGGAACAATCCTTCTAAATCATCAAAGCTCGCCGGTGGCGGCGGGGGTTCAATGACTCAAGAAGAAGTTATAGAGATGCTTTTTAATGCCCTAATGGCAAATCAACAAGATCGATTGAACCGGCTCGCAAAATTATCGGTATCAATGTTCGCCGCGATCGAACCGGGGCGACCGGTAGGTGGTGTTTATTATCTATACAGAACTCTGAGAAATCTGGATATAGAGAAACTTCAGGCGAAGATCAAGAATGCAATATTAAAGCAAAAACAGCAAACAAACGACGATAACTTAAATGAACGGTTTGCCACTGATGAAGCTACCCTTAAAATCGAAAAGCTTAAGAAACTTATTGAAGATGAGATAAGGCAGAGACTGATAGAGGATCGCGGCAAACAAGCCATGGCTAAGACCCTTAAAAAACCTCTTTTGGAAGATATTGACATAATGAGAGCTTCAAAACAGGAAATGTTCGATCTTCAGCAGGCTATTCTGCCACTGTCCAGAAAGCTGGCTAGCCGGCTTGCAAACCGCCGACGCCATTTAAGACAGGGAAGGCTTAATTGGCCGGCGACCATCAGAAAGTCAATGGCTATGGGCGGATCACTGGCCGAGCCAATTTTTCGCAAACCTAAAATTTCCAAACCGGATGTCGTTCTTCTGGCAGACCTGTCGGGTTCCGTGGCATCATTTGCGAGATTTACACTTCAGCTCGTCTATGCCCTTTCAAGCCAATTCAGCAAAATTCGAAGCTTTGCGTTTATCGACGGAATCGATGAAATTACATCATATTTTGATTTGGCAACAGACCCGATGAAATCATTTTATCGAATTAATACCGAAGCCGACATTATGTGGCTGGACGGACATTCCGACTACGGTCACGCCTTATCGGAATTTGTCCGTAAATGGCCGGAAGCAGTCACTTCTAAATCTTCGGTATTAATCCTGGGAGATGCCAGAAGTAACTACCATAACCCCCATACAGAAATACTCAAGCAGATTTCAAAGACTTCAAAACACGTCTACTGGCTTAATCCGGAACCTCAAGCCTACTGGAATTCAGGAGATTCCATCGTAAAGGAATATTCAACATACTGCGATGAAGTTTTAGAAGTCCGGACCCTAAGACAACTAGAGCTGTTTGTGGATAAATTAGATTAAAATATTCTTAGTTAGTTTTAATACTCTTAGTAAGTTTTAGTTGTTGCCTAAAATTGACCCATAATTTAAGGTCGAAGTGTCAACATCGTAATTTGGTACAATAAATGCAAAATATCTCTGGTTGGACAGTTGACTCATGGAAAAACTTTCCCGCCCTTCAGCAGCCTCAGTGGCCGGATACGGCCGAATTGGACAACGTAGTTAAAGAACTCTCA
This sequence comes from Acidimicrobiales bacterium, assembly GCA_027451605.1. GTDB lineage: Bacteria > Actinomycetota > Acidimicrobiia > Acidimicrobiales > JABEUL01 > JAJZNL01. The sequence goes on along the minus strand of DAIDJA010000034.1, from coordinate 1,701 downwards.
TCTTATCCGCCGCTGGTTTTTGCCGGCGAAATACGGCTTCTTGAAAGCCATCTTGAAAAGGCGTGCCGAGGCGAGGCCTTTTTGCTCCAGGCGGGGGACTGTGCCGAATCGTTTTTAGATTTCTCAGCAGATTCAATTCGCGACAAACTAAAAGTAATTCTGCAAATGGCAGTTGTTTTGACCTATGGATCGGGAGTTCCGGTCATAAAAGTCGGTCGTATAGCCGGACAATTTGCAAAACCCAGATCAAACGAAACGGAACAAATCGGCGATCTCTTAATTCCAAGTTTCCGAGGTCATATGGTAAACGATGAAACACCGACGTTGGAAGCCAGACGTCCGGATCCCAAAAGGCTGATCACTGCTTACAACCAAAGTACATCTACCCTTAATCTGCTGAGGGCATTCACCAAAGGTGGATTTGCCGATTTGTCCAGAGTTCACTCCTGGAACAGAGAATTTGTGAGCTCATCTTCGGCGGGCCTTCACTATGAAAAAATAGCAATGGATATTGAACGTGCCTTAAGTTTTATGAAGGCTTGCGGGATAGATCTCTACAATGAACCGACAATCAAAGAAGTAGATTTTTTTACTTCCCATGAAGCATTAATCTTAGAATACGAACAAGCTTTGACCAGAATCGACTCAATAACGGGTGACCCATACGGTTGTTCAGCTCACATGCTTTGGATCGGCGACAGAACCAGACAGCTGGAAGGCGCCCATCTTGAATTTGTTTCAGGAATCAAAAATCCAATCGGAATTAAGGTAGGAAACGGGGTTGACAAAAACGAGCTGATAAAAGTTATCGAAAAATTAAACCCGGAAAATAAATCCGGCAGACTGACACTAATTACCCGGTTCGGCAAAAATAATATTGACAGCAAATTGCCGAGTTTGGTAGAGGCTTTGAAAAAAAACGGTGCCAATGTACTTTGGATCTGCGATCCTATGCATGGCAACACCTATCTTACGGAAAATAACATCAAGACACGGGATTTCAGTGATGTGATGTCAGAACTTAAGTCATTTTTTGAAATACATAAGAGTTTCGGAACATGGCCGGGCGGAATTCACGTAGAACTTACAGGTGACGGAGTTACCGAATGTGTCGGAGGTGAAACCGAAACCTCAGAAGAAAATCTTGAGCTGAGATATACCTCAATGTGTGATCCCCGCCTAAATGCTAGACAGGCAATAGATATGGCATTTAGAGTCGCAGAAATGTTAAGCGACCAAAAATTGTCTTAATGGCTAAATTGCCGGAAATATTAAATCTGGGCAATACTAGCCGAGTAAATGGCTGTAATCGTTATATCTGACCAAACGAAAGACTCGATTCCTCCCCCTCCATTCAGTAATAGAAGTGTATTCGGGTCTAAGATTAGCATCAATACCGTTATTGGCTAGTTGCATAAATCTTGCCATCGATGCTTGAATTACCCCGCCGTGACATACTGCAACCACCGTCTTGTCAATATGGCGATTGGTTATCTTAATCATTGCATTTCTGGCACGATTCATCATCTGATTCCAACTCTCGCCTCCTTCGGCGACCGGCTTATCGGGATCTTGTTTGAAATTTGGGACACCATATTTGTCAAGAAAATCTTTCCAAGTTAACCCATCACCTTCGCCGGGGTCCAACTCCTTAAGAGTCTTGTCCTTGAATACTTCCTCCATTCCCACAGCCCTTGCAAC